>NZ_JBLBUC010000010.1:0-58636 GCF_047290665.1 Streptococcus lishijunsis
TGAGTACTATCTCCCGTCGGAGATTTCCTCACTACTAATCTTAGTATGTTTAGTTGCTTAGTATTCTTTTAAGGGTTTTGACTGTCAATCACAATTGTGACAGGACCGTCATTTTCAAGTGCTACCTGCATATCAGCTCCAAAAACACCTGTCTCAACAGGAACACTTTTGCTTAATTCTTGGTTAAATCGCTCGTAGTAAGCCTTGGCTTTTTCTGGTTGTGCCGCTCTTGTAAAAGCAGGTCTATTCCCTTTTTTGGTATCTGCCAAAAGGGTAAACTGTGACACTGATAAGATGCTTCCTTTAATGTCTTTGACCGACAGATTCATCTTCCCTGTGTCGTCTGAGAAGATACGCAGATTAAGCACTTTTCGACAAAGATAAGCTATATCAGTCTCATCATCATGCTCAAAGACTCCCACTAAGACTAAAAGCCCTTGACCAATATGGCTAACCAGCTTGCCATCAATACTGACACTAGCTTTTGTGACACGTTGAATGACTAATTTCATCGCTTACATCTCCTATCCATTGGTACGCTTCACCGAATAAACATCAGGAATAATCTTGATTTTATCAACGACATAGTTGAGCTGAGACAAATTAGTAATGCCAAAACTAACATGGATATTAGCAAATTTCATATCTTTTGTTGGCTGTGCATTGACTGTAGAGACACTTTTAGTCGCATTACTTAGCGTTTGCAAGACATCATTTAACAGGCCACTGCGGTTCAAGCCATAAATATCAATCTCTGCCATATAGTCTTTGCCATCTTGATGAGCCTCATCCCACTCGACATCGACTAGACGTTGTTCATAACCCTCCTGACTTTGGAGATTATGGCAATCTGCACGGTGAATGGCAACACCACGTCCCTTAGTGATATAACCTTCAATCGCATCTCCTGGTACAGGATTACAACACTTAGCAATACGCATCAAAAGCCCTGATGCCCCTTGAATGATAACACCATTTTCACTGCGGACTTTAAGAGGCTCTTTTTTCTCTGTCTTCACCTCGCCGCCATTCATCAGTTCATCTGCTTCTGCTTTAGCCTTAGCACGCTCTTCTTCACGACGTTCCTTCTCCGTCAGACGGTTAAAGACAGCCACAGGACTCAAATCACCAAAACCAACAGCTGCATAGAGGGCTTCCTCGCTCTTAACACTCAGTCTTGGCAAGACCTGGTCGATATGCTTTTTATCCAAATACTTATTGGCAACATAGCCCTGCTCTTGAAAATAAGAAACGAGAAGGTCACGTCCTTTATTGACTGAAAATTCCTTATCTTGATTTTTAAAGAACTGACGAATCTTATTGCGAGCTTTGTTGGTTTTGACAATTTTTATCCAATCTCTGCTTGGTCCAAAAGAATTAGGATTGGTAATGATTTCAACAACGTCACCTGTCTTTAATTTGGCAGTCAAAGGTACCATACGCCCATTGACACGCGCTCCTGTCGCTTTTTCGCCTACTTGAGTATGAATCGCATAAGCAAAATCAATAGGTCCTGAATCTTTAGGCAATTCTTGAACAGCACCATTTGGCGTAAAGACATAGATGCGCTCGGTAAAGATATCTTCCTTGACAGAATCAACAAACTCCTTAGCGTCGCCATTAGAATCTGCTTGTAGCTCCACCAATTCCTTAATCCAATTCATACCCAGAGCTTGCTCTTGTGAATTGACTTTTCCCTTGACGCCCTTTTTGTAAGCCCAGTGTGCAGCGACACCGTATTCTGCGACCTCATGCATTTCCTTGGTCCTAATTTGAATTTCAATAGGTCCCTTTGGTCCGTAAACTGTCGTGTGGATAGACTGATACCCATTTGCCTTTGGTGCTGCGATATAGTCTTTAAAACGTCCTGGCATTGGACGCCACAACTCATGGATATAGCCCACCATGGCATAGACATCACTGGAGCTTTCCATAATACAACGAATCGCAATCAAATCATAAATCTGATCAAAGCGTTTTTTCTTGTCACGCATTTTGCGATAGATAGAGTAAATGTGCTTAGGACGCCCATAAACATCACCATAAAGACCTTGTTCTTGCGTATAATCTTTGATTTTGTTGACAATAGCATCTACTAAGGCTTCACGTTCACGACGCTTTTCACTCATCATGTGTGAAATTTTGTAAAATTCTACTTCATTAAGATAACGAAACGATAAGTCCTCAAGCTCCCATTTGATGCGGCTAATCCCCAGACGATGGGCTAAGGGCGCATAAATTTCCATCGTTTCCCTTGAAATCCGCTCTTGCTTATCTTTTCGTAAATGCTTTAGCGTTCGCATATTATGAAGACGATCTGCGAGCTTGACAAGAATGACGCGAATATCCTTAGACATAGCCATCAACATCTTTCGATGGTTTTCAGCTAGCTGTTCTTCATGTGATTTGTACTCAACCTTACCTAACTTTGTCACACCATCGACAATATCTCTAGCATCTTTTCCAAACGCTTCCTCTATATCATCCAAGGTTCTATCTGTATCCTCAACGACATCATGTAAAAAACCACAAGCAACACTCACGGCATCTAGCTGCAAATCCGCCAAAATACCAGCTACTTGAATCGGATGAATAATATAAGGTTCCCCTGATTTGCGCACTTGGGCAATGTGGGCCTGCGTTGCATAATCGAGTGCTTTTTTGACATAAGCTACATCACTGTCATTCATATAAGTCGCAGCCATTGCGACCACTTCATCACCTGTTAGATTTACATTTTTTGCCATAGACTTCCCCATCCAAATTTGTCATTATCCTTTATTGTACCATGTTTCAGATAAAAAGAAAAAGCCATAGTATTTCTTAGCTAAGCTACCCTTGACTTGAAAGGTTAGCTACAATTTGCTACACTGATAGCAAGGAGGGCTTATGCCGATTACTATTATTTATATCAGCCTTAGTGGTAATACTAAAAGTTTTGCTGAACGCTTGAGTCAGCATTTACAGCTTTGGTATCAAGAAGAAGTTCGTTTGGTCAATATCAAAGATCTCAACCATACAACATATCCTGTCTCAGAGCCTTTTGTTGCCATACTTCCCACCTACCTAGAAGGGGGCAATGGGCTTGATAATGGCGATGTCGAGATTCTCACCAACCCACTAGGAGACTTCATCGCCTCCCACGACAACTACAAGCACTGCTATGGAATCATAGGCTCTGGCAATCGTAATTTCAATCACCAATTTTGCCTTACTGCCAAGCAATACGCTAAGCGGTTTGGTTTTCCACTACTGGATACTTTTGAGCTACGTGGAACATCTAGCGATATCGAGCGAATTGCAGATATTATCACCAAAGCCCATAAAGCATTTTTACAAAGTTCTTAAAAGACGTTGGCAAGCCAACGTCTTATTTTATATCCAACTCTTTTTTAGCCAGTTCTATTTGCCAATTGACTTGCTCAAAGCTTGTACCACCTAGTGACAGACGTCTTTTGACAGCTGTGTAAGCGGATAACGTGTCATAAACATCAGCTTCAATCAAGGGAGACAGTGCTTGATAACGCTCTAAGCTGATATCTTGGAGGAAACAGCCTTTTTGGCTACACTCTAGCACGAGTTGTCCCACAATCTCATGAGCCCTACGAAAAGGAAGACCTTTGGCTGCCAAATAATCCGCTAATTCAGTCGCATTTGAAAAATCTTTTTCAACAGCACTTGCCATACGCTCCTTATGAACAACCATACTATCAAGCATCCCTGCTAAAATATCAATAGCTACTGTAATAGTCTCTGCTGTATCAAACATGCCTTCTTTATCCTCTTGTAAATCCTTATTATAGGCTAGAGGTAGGGATTTCATAACTGTTAAGAGACCAACTAAATTCCCATAAACACGCCCTGTCTTACCTCGAATCAGTTCTGCCATATCTGGATTTTTCTTTTGAGGCATGATGGAAGAGCCTGTCGAGAAAGTATCTGATAAGGTGACAAACTGATATTCATGGCTACACCAATTGATTAGCTCTTCGCACAAACGACTCATATGCATCATCAATATGCTAGCATTGGACAAAAACTCTAAGATAAAGTCACGGTCAGACACCGCATCGAGCGAATTGCGATAAGGCTCTCTAAACCCTAACAAATCAGACGTCAACTGACGGTCAATCGGAAAAGTCGTCCCTGCAAGAGCAGCTGCACCAAGCGCAGAGAGATCGGTATGCTCTTTATTAAACGTAAAACGCTCACTATCACGACTAAACATACTATAATATGCCATCAAATGATGCCCAAAAGAAATGGGTTGAGCATGCTGAAGATGAGTATAACCTGGCATAATCGTCTCACAATGCTCTGCTGCCAATCCTACTAAAACACGACGTAGGTGAAGCAGCTTCTCTCCCACCTCATCTAGCTTGCTACTAAGATAGAGATGCATATCTGTAGCGACTTGGTCATTACGAGAGCGAGCTGTGTGCAACTTACCAGCAACTTCTCCTATCTCTTGTGTCAAAAGCACCTCAATATTCATATGAATATCTTCGTTGGCCATCTCAAAGCTCAGCTCACCTGCCCTATAACGCTCTAACAACTGCTCTAATCCTGCCTCAATCTGACTAGCTTCTTCCTTAGAGATGATGCCTGTCTGAGCTAACATTGTCACATGAGCTATCGAGCCTTTTATGTCAAAAGCTGCCATTTTATAATCAAAGCCAATAGACGCCCCAAACGCTTCTACCCAGTCCTCAAGACTCGCTTCAAACCGTCCACCCCACAATTTATGATTTTCTGCCATGCTATCACCTACTTATCTGTCTCATCTAGTATGGGATTGACTTGAGCATTGACCTGAGTAGGCAGTCCCCAGAGCTTGATAAAGCCTACGGCTGCTGCTTGGTCAAAGCTATCTGCTGAGGTATAGGTTGCCAAATTTTCATCATAGAGAGAATTTGGCGATTGTCTAGCGACCACTTTGGCTGAACCTTTATAAAGCTTGACCTTAGCAACACCATTGACGACTTTTTGGGTTTCCTTGATATAAGCTATAATCGCTTTTGTCGCAGGGCTAAACCATAGCGCCTTATAAATCAAGTTAGCCAATTCATTTTCTAAAATAGGCTTAAAATGAGAAACTTCACGTGTCAAGGTGATATCCTCAATATCCTTATGAGCAGCTAGTAAGGTCACTGCTGCTGGGCATTCGTAAATCTCACGTGATTTTATTCCTACCAAGCGATTTTCCACATGGTCAATTCGACCAATACCGTGTTTACCTGCTAATTGATTTAGCGTCTCAATGATAGCAACCAAGCCCATCTCCGTATCATCAAGCGCCACAGGTACCCCTTCTTTAAACGTAATGGAGACATAATCTGCTGTATCTGGCGCTTTTTCAACTGCATTGGTAATCCCAAAAGCATCTTCTGGCGCCTCATTCCATGGGTTTTCTAAAATCCCACATTCATTAGCACGTCCCCAAAGATTTTGATCTACGGAGTAAGGATTATCCAAATCAGCTGGCACAGGAACGCCATTTTCCTTAGCATAAGCAATCTCTTCCTCACGAGACCATCTCCATTCACGCACTGGCGCAATTACTTTCAAGCTAGGATCAAGAGCCGCAATAGCCACTTCAAAACGGACTTGATCATTACCCTTACCTGTACAGCCATGAGCAATGGTCGTAGCTCCTGTTTGATGAGCTATCTCAACCAATTTTTTGGCAATAATAGGACGGCTAAGTGCCGATACCAAAGGGTATTTTTGCTCATACATAGCATGAGCTTGTAGGGCAGGTAATACATACTCATAAGCAAACTCGTCTTTAACGTCCAACACATAAGACTCTAGCGCTCCTACTTTTAGAGCCTTATCATGAATAAAATCAAGATCTTTACCCTCACCGACGTCCATACACACCGCAATCACATCATAGTCTTTAGCTAACCATGTAATAGCAACTGACGTATCAAGTCCTCCTGAATAAGCTAAAATGACTTTTTCTTTCATAGTCATACTCCCTTCCATTCCATATATGCGATTATTTAAATAGATATGCGCATAATTATACGACTTGTATCCTTTATTGTCAATGCTTTTTTGAAATAAAATACAAAAAAAGTATTTTATTCATCATTTTTGGTATAAATAAACAAAAACCATCTCACATCGAGATGGTTTTAAAAGACTATTGAGATAGTTGTTCTAGCATTTGTCCCAAATGTTGGATAGACTTATCTCTACCTAGAAGGTAGATGGTATTTGGTAACTCGGGACCGTGCATCTCACCTGAGACCGCAATACGAATCGGCATAAAGAGATTTTTGCCTTTGATTCCTGTTTCTTTTTGGACAGCTTTTATCTGTGGGAAGATATTTTCAGGTTTGAAGTCAGCATCGCTCATCGCTTCTAATTTTGCTTTAAAGGCAGTTAGAACAGTAGGAACTGTCTCTGCTGCCATAACGTCTTTTTCAGCATCTGTAAGGGCTGGAAAAGCTTCAAAGAAAAGGTCTGTCAAAGGAACAATCTCATCTACTGATTTCATCTGAGGTTGATAAAGAGCAACCATTTTTTCTGCCTTATCCGTGAGACGACCAGCTTGCTCTAAGAAAGGTTTTGCCAGCTCAAAAATTCTCGCTAAATCAGCATTTTTGATATAGTCATTACTCATCCAATCAAGCTTTTTCTGATCAAAGGCTGCTGGAGACTTGCTCAGGCGTTTTTCGTCAAAAAGCGCAATGAGCTCTTCTTGAGAGAAAATTTCTTCTTCGCCACCTGGATTCCAACCCAAAAGTGCAATAAAGTTAAAGACTGCTTCTGGAAGATACCCTTTCTTGCGGTAATCTTCGATAAATTGTAGGGTATTGGTATCACGTTTAGAGAGTTTTTTACCTGTCTCAGAGTTGATAATCAAAGTCATATGCCCAAAGACAGGGGCTTGCCAGCCCAAAGCCTCATAAACCATGAGTTGCTTAGGTGTGTTGGCGATATGATCATCTCCACGAATGACATGCGAAATCGCCATCTCATGATCATCTACAACCACGGCAAAGTTGTAGGTTGGATAACCATCACGTTTTTGGATAACCCAGTCACCACCGATATTGCCACCTTCAAAGCTAATCGGACCTTTGACCATATCATCCCAAGTATAAATACCCGCTTCATTAACAGCCAAACGAACCGTCGGAATAATCCCTGCTTCTTCTCGCTCTTTGATATAAGCCGCCTTTTCATCGTCTGTCATCCCAAGATATTCATTGATATAGCGAGGGGGCTCACCTGCAGCTTCTTGACGCTCACGCTCAAGTGCAAGCTCTTCTTCCGTCACGTAAGACTTGTAGGCTTTGCCTTCTTCAAGGAGCTGGTCGATATAGCCTTGATACAAGTCCAAGCGCTCTGACTGACGATAGTTGTCATGTGTTTCAGGGCTTTCATCCCAATCAATACCCAACCAACGCAGATTATCAAGCTGAGAACGCTCACCGTCTTCGACATGACGCTTGCGGTCTGTATCTTCGATACGAATGATGAAATCTCCACCGTAGTGGCGAGCATAAAGGTAGTTAAAGAGCGCTGTACGCGCATTTCCGATATGTAATAACCCTGTTGGGCTAGGTGCATAACGCACACGAATCTTATTAGCCAATGGCTGCCTCCTCTAATAGTAAATTCTTCAATCTTTTCTATTATAGCACTAAATGCTTGAAATGGGGAAGAAAGTTCATTTTCAACTAAAAAAGACTAGCTAACTAGTCTTTTCATAGATTAGGTCAAAACTTCTGTCATACAGCCTGTATCAACATCATAAATGGCTCCTGAGATGACAATATCATCTGGAATAAGTGGTGATTGGCGCAACAGCTCGACGTCTTGACGGACACTTTCTGTGATATCTGTAAAAGGCAAAAAATCATAATCTTTGACATCCACACCCAAATCACGCTTCAATTGCTCTTGAAAACTATCATTGCTAAAGGTCTGAGCCCCACAATCGGTATGGTGAATGACTATAATTTCACGAGTGCCCAACTGTTGTTGTGAAATCACAAGCGAGCGAATCATATCATCTGTCACACGACCACCAGCATTACGCAAAATATGAGCATCCCCCAAAGCAAGCCCTAATGCCTGTGCCACGTGCAACCTCGAATCCATACACGTCACAATAGCCACGCGGGTCTTTGGATTGATAGGTAGATGAGCTGTCCCATGCAAATCTACATATGCTTTATTGGTTTTTAAAAATTGTTCAAAATACGACATAAACTCTCCTTTAGCTTGCAAAGACTTGTGATAGTACTTCCTTGAGGGTGGATACGCCCACCACCTGTATCCCTTTTGGAATATCAATACCCGCTAAGGCATTCTTTGGAGCATAAATGGTCTTAAAGCCTAGCTTAGCGGCTTCGTTGATACGTTGTTCGATACGATTGACCCGTCTGATTTCGCCTGTAAGACCAATCTCACCGATAAAAGCATCTTGAGGATTGGTAGGCTGATCCTTGTAGCTTGAGGCAATCGCCACAGCTACTGCCAAATCAATCGCAGGTTCATCAAGCTTAACACCGCCAGCTGACTTGAGGTAAGCATCTTGATTTTGCAACAACAAGCCAGCACGCTTTTCTAAGACAGCCATGATAAGGCTCGCGCGATTAAAGTCTAACCCTGTGGTCGTACGCTTGGCATTGCCAAAAACACTAGGGGTCACTAAGGCCTGTACTTCCGCCAAAATAGGACGTGTCCCTTCCATTGTCACGACAATAGCTGAGCCTGTAGCCCCATCTAAACGCTCTTCTAAGAAGACTTGGCTAGGATTTAGCACTTCTACTAATCCACTTGATTGCATCTCAAAAATACCAATTTCATTGGTGGAGCCAAAACGATTCTTCACCGCACGCAATATCCTAAAGGTGTGGTGACGCTCCCCTTCAAAATAGAGTACAGTATCCACCATATGCTCCAGCATACGTGGGCCAGCCAACGTCCCTTCCTTAGTCACGTGTCCTACGATAAAGGTAGCGATGTTATTGGTCTTTGCGATCTGCATCAATTCTGCAGTCACTTCACGCACCTGACTAACAGACCCTTGAACACTAGACACTTCAGGACTCATGATAGTCTGAATAGAGTCAATCACCAAAAAATCAGGCTTGATTTTGTCAACCTCACTGCGAATGCTCTGCATATTGGTCTCAGCATACAGGTAAAATTCATTGTCAATATCGCCTAGACGCTCACTTCTTAGCTTAATCTGCTCAGCTGACTCCTCACCTGATACATAGAGCACAACGCCTTTATTAGCAAGCTGTGTAGAGACTTGTAAAAGCAAAGTAGACTTTCCGATACCTGGGTCCCCACCGATCAACACCAAGCTTCCTGGAACAACGCCGCCACCTAAGACACGGTTGAATTCCTCCATGTCCGTCTGACAGCGATTAACCTGACTTGAGGTCACTTGATTAAGCTTGATGGGACGTGCCTTTTCACCTGTGAGACTGACTCTGGCATTTTTGACTTCTTTAACCTCTACTTCTTCCACAAAAGACGTCCAAGCAGAACAATTAGGGCAACGTCCTAGATACTTAGGTGAGTGATAGCCACACTCCTGACAGATAAAGGTCGTTTTCTTCTTAGCCATAGCATCTCCTCCTATCTTTGTGCACTGCGACTGCTGACATCAAGGGGACAACTCAATGCCCAGTACTTCCAAAACCACCCGTACGCTTGCCTGTCGCTACATCCCCATCAGCTAGCAAATACGGCGCAAAAACCCCTTGCACAATGCGCTCGCCTACTTCTAAGCGTATCGTCTCTTGAGTGATATTTTGCATTTGCGCATAAATATGTCCTTCATTGTTAGGGTTGTCATAATAGTCCCCATCAATAACACCAACCGAGTTGATCAACACCAGACCTTTTTTCCTTGGATTTGATGACCTATCATATAGATAGAGCACCTCACCTGTCTGCATATAAGCCTTGACGCCTGTTGGTACAAGCACAATCTCTCCTGGCTTAATCTCAGTCACTTCTGCCACTTTCAAATCATAGCCCGCCGCATGAGCTGTCTCACGCTTTGGCAATAAAGACTCGTCTTGATAACGAGATACCAACTCAAAACCACGTATTTTCATAGCATTCCTCCAAATATTATCTCTCTATTATATCCAATCCGTAAATCATAAGCAACTGGGAGCTTTGGGCTAACTTGTGACAAGCTTCTTCTTTCTATGTTATAATGAGATAAAGATGACCATTATCTGACCTTATCATAGAAAGAGAGAGCCAATGACAAAACAAACTATTGCTGTGCTAGGACCAGGATCTTGGGGAACTGCTCTAGCGCAAGTCCTAAATGACAACGGTCACACCGTCCGTCTATGGGGAAATATCCCTGAACAAATCGACGAAATTAATACACATCACACCAATACACGCTACTTCAAAGATATCACACTATCTGAGGATATCATCGCTTATAGTGATCTCACAAAGGCACTTGATGGTGTCGATGCTGTGCTTTTTGTCGTACCAACCAAGGTGACACGCCTAGTTGCCAAACAAGTGGCTAAAGCGCTTGACCACAAGGCTATCATCATGCACGCCTCTAAAGGGCTAGAGCCTGAGACTCACGAGCGATTATCCACCATCCTAGAAGAGGAAATCCCTACTGATTTACGTAGTGAGATTGTTGTCGTCTCAGGGCCTAGTCATGCTGAGGAGACAATTGTCAGAGATATCACATTGATTACGGCTGCTTCTAAAGACCTTGAAGCCGCTAAATACGTCCAAAAACTCTTTAGCAACCACTATTTCCGCCTCTATACAAATACTGATGTTATCGGTGTTGAAACAGCTGGCGCTCTTAAAAATATCATCGCCGTAGGAGCTGGCGCTCTTCATGGTCTTGGTTATGGTGATAATGCCAAAGCCGCTATCATTACACGCGGTCTAGCTGAGATTACACGCTTAGGGGTCAAATTAGGGGCTGATCCACTAACTTACAGTGGCTTATCTGGAGTTGGAGATTTGATTGTCACAGGGACATCTGTCCATTCCCGCAATTGGAGAGCAGGAGATGCTCTTGGGCGTGGGGAAAAACTTGAGGATATCGAAAAAAATATGGGGATGGTTATCGAAGGTATCTCGACAACCAAAGTCGCCTATGAATTAGCTCAAGACCTTGACGTCTATATGCCGATCACGACTGCCATCTATCGTGGCATCTACGAAGGCACTGATATTCGTGAAAGCATCCTCAATATGATGAACAATGAATTCCGTGCGGAAAACGAATGGCGATAAGCCCTACCTATTTCCGCCAAGATATGGTAAAATAATTAAAGAATACGATTACATAGAAAGGTTTATTATGAATAACGTTAAAAAAGCGGTTATTCCCGCAGCAGGTCTTGGTACACGCTTTTTACCTGCCACCAAGGCACTCGCTAAAGAAATGCTTCCTATCGTAGATAAACCAACGATTCAATTCATCGTCGAAGAAGCCCTCAAATCAGGCATCGAAGATATCCTCGTAGTGACTGGAAAATCCAAGCGCTCCATCGAAGATCATTTTGACTCTAACTTTGAGTTAGAATACAATCTCAAGGAAAAAAATAAGCATGAGCTCTTAAAATTGGTCGATGAAACAACTGGTATCCGTCTGCACTTTATCCGCCAGAGCCATCCACTGGGCTTAGGAGATGCTGTTTTACAAGCCAAAGCTTTCGTTGGAAATGAACCTTTTGTCGTGATGCTCGGAGATGACCTTATGGACATCACAGACCCAACGGCAAAACCACTGACAAAGCAACTTATCGACGATTACGAAAAGACACACGCATCAACTATTGCTGTCATGGAAGTCCCTCACGAAGACGTCTCTTCTTATGGTGTCATCGCGCCACAAGGCAAGGGAGACCACGGACTCTATAGCGTAGAAACCTTTGTTGAAAAGCCTGCGCCTGAAGACGCTCCTAGCAACCTTGCCATCATTGGGCGTTATCTCTTGACGCCTGAGATTTTTGATATTTTAGAGACGCAACAACCAGGCTCAGGTAATGAAATCCAGCTCACTGACGCTATTGATACGCTCAATAAAACACAGCGTGTCTTTGCACGTCAATTCACTGGTAACCGCTATGATGTTGGAGATAAGTTTGGCTTTTTAAAGACCACTATTGACTACGCTCTTCAGCATGAGCAAGTCAAAGATGAGATGACAGATTATCTCATTGCACTTGGTCACACGCTAGAAAAAAAAGCTAACGCTAATAAAGACTAAAAAGACTTGGAAAACCAAGTCTTTTTGACTAGACAAGTGCCAACAACAAAAGTCCTAACCCAATTACAATATAAGCAACTAAAGCCATCAAACGTATCTTTTTCTCAAAAAGTGCTCCTTCAGCTAAACTAGGAAGATAAACTGCTATCAAGCCTCCGCCTAAAAGACCACCCAGATGCCCCGCTAAACTCACTCCAGGCGTCACAAGATTCATGAGTAAATTCAATCCAATCAAGAGTTGGTAAGACCGCCCCAACTGTTTAAGATAGGGATTCTGACCATAGTATGCTAAAACGATAATAGCTGCAAACAAGCCAAAAATAGCTGTTGAAGCTCCTGCTGCTATGACATTAGGTGTAAAGACGAGCGTTATCACATTTCCCATGATACCTGAGAGCATATATAAGAGTAAAAAACGCGCTGAGCCCCAAATAGACTCTGCCATCTGCCCTAGAAAATACAAGGTTAGTGCATTTAAGAGAAAGTGCTCCCAGCCAAAATGCACAAATATAGCACTCACCAAACGCCATATCTGAGCTGGATAAACTTTGATGAGATCTCCATACATAGCTCCAAATTGAAGCCCAACCAAGCCTGAATGACTGGATGTAGGGTATAAGACTTGCATCATTAGAAAAATAAGGGTTGTAAGCCCCAACAAACCCATCGTGACAGGGTAATCTCTAAATAGTGCTTTCATCGGTAAAAAATGTCCTCCACAGGTATGTCATGTCTTTCTTCTTCAAAATCAACTAGCTGAAACTGATAAGCGGTACTTATCGTATTCCCCTTAAACGTTTCTAAATAGCGATCATAATAACCGCCCCCATAGCCTATCCGAAATCCTGCCTGATTAAACAATAGTCCTGGAACATGAATCAGATCAATTTGACTTTTAGCAACAGCTAAGCCACGAGCAGGTTCCCATAAGCCAAAAGAGGTCCTAATCAGCTCATCAGGATGATAAGGGCAAAAGATCATCTCACCCTTAGGATAAGTCTTTGGAATCAAGACACGCTTACCATCGGCTAAGGCTTGAGCAATCAGCTCTTTAGTATCATATTCATGACTAAATGAGAGATAAGTGGCTATGACCTGACTATCTTGATAGCTAGGACTAGCCAATACAGCCGCCAACAAACGCTTATCTGCCTCTTCTTTTAAAGAAGGGGCTTGTTTTTGTAATTTGGCTAACATATTAGCTCTTAATTGTCTTTTATCCATGCTTCTATCATATCAAAAAAAAGTTATTTATGCTTTTCTTAAGGTTTTTAAGAATTCTTTAAGAATTCTTCCCTATAATATACCTATCCTAATAAAGCGGTTGTACAACCGTTTGGAGAATACTCTCTCCTAAATTATTTTCCTTTTTCATAATCCTAGCTTTTGTCAAATCGTTAGGATAAATCTCCTAAAAAGGCGCCCCTCCCAAGGCGCCTTTTCCTTTTGCTTTACTTAGCCAACCTTAGACCTTAAAAAGCGACTAATGGCCTCCACACCAAAGCTAAGAGCCTCTTCATTAGGAGTCATCTTCGGATGATGAAGGGCATACGGACTATCAATACCTAGCCAAAACATCACGCCAGGAACTTTATGAAGAAGATAGCCAAAATCCTCGCCTGTCATCGCTGGTAAGCACTCCTTGAGTTGGACATCTTCTAGCTCCTCAAAAAAGCTCATCAGCTCTCTAGCCAGTTCAGGATTGTTCTCAACAGGTAAATACCCTCCCTGCTTCAAGCTAATGACAACTTCCATCCCAAAAGAAGCAGCAACACCTTCTGCAATACATTTGACTCGCTCTTTTATCAGCTCTCCCATCTCTTTACTCAAACTTCGTATCGTGCCATGGAGCTTCGCCTCACCTGCAATAATATTATTGGTTGTGCCTGCATGTAAACTCCCAAAAGTCACCACTCCCCCTTCGATAGGGTCAACATTTCGACTAACAACACTCTGTACCTGTGTCACAAAGTAGGCTGCCGCTACTAAGGCATCATTTGCTTCATGCGGAAAAGCAGCATGACCTCCCTTACCTTTAAAGGTAATCAGAACCTCACAGGTCCCTGCAAATAGCGTAGCTGTATTGGTAGCAATGGTCCCTACCTCAAAATCAGGTCGGACATGTAAGCCATAAAAGACATCTGGCAACCAGTCACCAAAAGCACCATCTTCATACATTAGCATCCCGCCTGCTTCATTTTCCTCTGCAGGTTGAAATAAAAATAGAAGATTTTCCTTAGGTTGTTGCTCAACTAGCTTGTCTAACAAGCCCAGCGCAATCGTCATATGCATATCATGCCCACAAGCATGCATACGCCCTTGATGTAAGCTAGCAAACGCAAGCCCCGTCTCTTCTTCTATCGGAAGACCATCAATATCTGTACGCCAGCCAATCGTCTGTGTTGGGTTATACCCTTCTACCAAAACCAAAACACCTGTCTGCCAAGTCCTCTGCTTAATAAACGATTTGCCATGACAGATAGCTGCTATTTTATCTAAAATATAAGCTTGTGTCTTAAACTCTTCTAGCCCAATCTCTGGAATCTGATGAAGGTCTCGTCTTGTCGCTATTAAATCTAATGTCATTGTCACTACCTCTAGTCTAAAAGACTGGTTGCCCAGTCTCCTTGATATTTATAGTTGTCTCAGTGCTTCTTCAAGCGCTGTTTTTTGTTGGGTTTGTTGGTCGATTTCTTTGATGATACGCGCAGGAACACCTGCAACCACGACATTTTCAGGAACATCCTGAGTCACAATAGCACCAGCAGCTACGACCGAACCATCTCCTACCTGCACACCTTCAATCACAACGGCGTTAGCACCGACAAGGACATTATCACCGATACGTACAGGATGAGCAGAAGCAGGTTCAATCACTCCAGCAAGCACAGCACCTGCACCTATATGACTATTTTTGCCGACTATGGCACGACCTCCTAAGATAGCCCCCATATCAATCATCGTCCCAGAGCCAATCTCAGCACCAATATTGATAACAGCACCCATCATCACTACAGCATTATCCTCGATAGTCACTTGGTCTCGAATAATAGCACCAGGCTCAATACGGGCATTGAGATGACGCTTGTCCAAAAGAGGAACCGCTGAATTTCGCCCATCTTGCTCAACGACATAGTCTTTATTTTCGACCAAATCGTCAACTAATGGCTCAATATCTGCCCAGTCCCCAAATAAAACATTGCCTAACTTTGTCACTGTCTCAGGAATCTCTCCCTTTAGTTGACCCTCAAAAGTCACTTTAACATTGGTTTTCTTTTTAGCATTTCCAATAAAAGCAATAATCTCTTGTGCCGACATTTTTTGTGCTGTCATAATCATCCCCCATATCTTATTTGTTACTATTATAACAGAATTTTCTGATTTTTCTAGTCTAGAGTGAGTTTTAAACTTAAAAAATAGAAAAACTCCCTAAGGAGTTTTTTAATCTTATAGACGAGCGTTCAATTCTGCGCCTAGTTCTTCAAATCCTGGTTTGCCAAGAAGGGCAAACATATTGCGTTTGTAGGCTTCTACACCTGGTTGGTCAAATGGATTGACAGCATTGAGGTAGCCTGACATCGCAATCGCTAACTCAAAGAAGTAAATTGTGTACCCAAGTGTGAACTCATCTTGTTCTGGAATTGTGACAAACATATTTGGAACGCCACCATCAGTGTGAGCTAAAAGCACACCGTCAGTTGCCTTTTTATTAACAAAGTCAACATCTTTGTCTTGAAGATAACCAAGCCCATCAAGGTCTTCTGCCAATTCTGGAATGATGATATTCTTACGTGGCTTATCCACACGAATCACTGTTTCAAAAAGATTACGTGTGCCTTCTTGGATAAATTGACCCAGAGAGTGAAGGTCTGTTGAGAAGTTAGCTGATGTTGGGTAGATCCCTTTTTGGTCTTTACCTTCAGACTCACCCGCCAATTGTTTCCACCATTCTGCAAAATATTGTAGTGATGGCTCATAGTTGGCAAAAATCTCAGTCGTATAACCTTTACGATAAAGAGCATTACGCACAGCTGCATATTGGTAAGCCATATTGTCAGAAAGTTTGTCTGTTGACAAGTCCTTACGAGCAGCGTTAGCGCCTGCCATCAATTGATTGAGGTCAGCTCCAGAAGCAGCGATTGGTAAGAGTCCAACGGCTGTCAATACTGAAAAACGCCCACCAACATTGTCTGGAACGACAAAGGTTTCCCAACCATTCGCATCTGCTTCAACCTTGACAGCTCCTTTTTCACGGTCAGTAGTAGCATAGATACGCTTGTTAGCTTCTTCTTGACCATATTTTTTAACCAAGAGCTCTTTAAAGACACGAAAAGCAATAGCTGGTTCTGTTGTTGTTCCTGATTTTGAGATGACATTAACTGAAAATTCCTTATCAGACACGTAATCAATCAAGTCTGCAAGGTAAGTTGATGAGATAGAATTTCCAGCATAAAGAATTTGTGGTGCTTTGCGCTCATCTGCTGTTTGAAGGTTAGCAAAATGATGATTTAAAAAGTCAATAGCGGCTTTAGCTCCAAGGTATGAGCCACCGATACCGATAACCACCAAAACGTCGCTGTCTGATTTAATTTTTTCAGCAGCTTTTAAGATACGCGCAAATTCTTCTTTGTCATAGTTTTCTGGAAGGTCAAGCCATCCCAAAAAGTCTGAGCCAGGTCCAGTCCCTTGACGGAGCATCTCATCAGCGAGGCTCACTTGTGGTTGAAAATAATCCACTTCATGTTGTGAAAGGAAAGTATCCAACACTTTTGAATAGTCAAATGAAATATGTGACATAATGTTCTCCTTATATAAATCAATCTATCTTTATTATGATACTCTTTTTCAGGGCTTTTTTCAATGGTTTTACGGCAATTTCCCCAACAAATTAAAGCGTTACCAATATTACAAAGACTAATGAATGGACTTGATAATCTCAATCCTAGTAATAACGCCTTGTCTCACATTATCCACACGAAGCACCACGTCAGGAAAGTAAACACTAGCTCCGATAGAGACTGTCTTGTCATCGGCTTTTAAATGCCTTGCCACAAAATCACGTAGCAACTCACCTTCTTCATAACCTCTAAGATTGACGCGTGCGATGACATTTGCAATTTTTACCTTTTGACTACCTCTAACGATGATATTGGTCGAATCATCAAAGTCCGCAAAGAGATACTTACGTGTCGCAAATAGCGCAGCTATTGCCAAAACACCTAGTAGCATATCTAGGGTCGAACCATGTGAGACGACAATCTGGCGAGCTGCTGCAAATAAAAGGACTTCAATAATAGTGCCTGAGGTATGCTTACTAAGCATCTTGATCAACTCGACACCGATCGCGATACTCATCGCTTGATTGATAAAATCTTGCAAATAACTCTCAATGCTAGAGCTCCCTGCATAGATATCCGTAGCATCAATAACTAAGCGACTTGTCAGCAAAATCAAGACCAAAACTAATATAATAGAAATTAAAATCTCCACATAAAAGGATAATTCGTATAAGGTTGTCTGTAAAAACTTTCGCATCTCATCTCCTTTAGAAAGCGTTTTTATTTATTATACCTCATTTTATACAGTTTTTCTAGAGAAATAGGAGAGAAAAGATTTTAGACACAAAAAAAAGAGCACACGCTCTACACTCGCTTAGGGCTGCTGGATTCCTCCCCTGACCCACTTCACGCAAGACCGTTGCTCCATTTATTATTATACCATAAAGACAAACTAGCTGCAAGCTAATCTTTGTGAAATTTTTGGTGCGACTCTCTTTTCTGCTTGAAAAACTGGCGCATAATAGCCCTGCACTCTTCTTCTAAGACACCTGTCTCGACTGCCACACGGTGATTGAGACGTTCGTCACTTAAAATATCATAAAGACTTCCTGCCGCACCAAATTTAGCGTTTTTAGCACCGTAGATGACACGAGGAATACGAGCTAGACCAATTGCGCCACTACACATGACACAGGGCTCTATCGTGACAAATAAAGTGCAGTCTAACAATCGCCAATTGCCAACCTTATGATTAGCCTCAGTGATAGCCATCATTTCCGCATGTAAAATCGCCTCTTGCAGCTCTTCACGCGCATTGTGCCCTCGACCAATGATATCACCATCTTTGACGATAACACAACCAATCGGAATCTCATCTTTATTAAGGGATTTTTCGGCCTCACTTAGCGCCTCACGCATAAAGTAGGCTTTGTCACTTTCTGATAAATAACTCATCAGAGCTGTCCCAAATCCCATGATACATGAGGACTTGCCAAATCCACTGGGACACCTTTACTATACTGCTGAGCTTGCTGTCTTAACACTTCCAAGTGATTGTCAGATGGTATATCAGCTGCTGGAAACTGTGGTAAATGTGTCAGCACTAGACGCTTAACCTTAGCCTTTGCTGCAATCTCCCCAGCTTCTTTAGAGGTCAAATGAGCAGGATGCTTTTCATGACCTTCAAATAAATACACATCAGCTAATAACAAATCAGCTCCCTTACTAAAGCTAGCTAAGTCAGCAAAATACCCCGTATCTCCTGTAAAGACAAGCACTTGTGATGTCTCACGCTCTACGATACGCATCGCATAGCAGACCACAGGATGTACAGTCTTGATAAAGGTAATGTCAAATGGTCCAATCTGCTCTGTCCCTTCCGTGTGGTAAGGAATCCCCTTTGCCACGCCATCTAGACTTAATTTTGAAAATTCGTACATCTCTTCATCATGCCCATAGACAGGCAAGACTTTGGGTTCCCACAAATGTTTAGGATAGAGCTGGCGATAATGATAAAGGACACCTAAATCAGCGATATGATCTGGATGATAATGGCTGATAATCACAGCATCCAAATCAAGTGGACTAAGCTCTTTTTCCAATTCATTGACCGCACGACTCCCAACATCAATCAATAACTGAAAACCCGATGTCGCACTTAGGAGATAACTCGTTGTTCCTGCATCTTTATAGGGATAGCCTCCCCAACAACCAATTGTGATTAATTTCATAAGCACACCTTCTTTGTTTTTCTTGCTTTCAATTATATCAAAATTTGCCCTATCTTTGATAAATGAAGCTATAAAAAGGTAGCTAGTGCTACCTCTTTTTTAAAAATTACGATGAGATGTTTTATAACCATAACGCTCGATAAAGTCTTCACGAAACTCTAATAAATTGTCCTCTAAAATCGCTTGGCGGACATCTTTCATGAGATTGACAAGGAAGTAAAGGTTGTGGTAGCTAGTCAAACGAAGCCCAAATGTCTCATCTGCCTTAATCAAATGACGAATGTACGCTCTCGTATAATGCGTACAAGTGTAGCAATCACAATTCGGATCAAGAGGGGTAAAATCTTCGGCATACTGAGCATTTTTGACAACTAAGCGACCTTGACTTGTCATACAAGTACCGTTTCTCGCGATACGTGTCGGCAGTACACAGTCAAACATATCCACACCTCGAATGACGCCATCAATCAGACTATCTGGAGCCCCAACACCCATCAAATAACGCGGTTTATGACTAGGTAGTAGCGGTACTGTAAAATCTAAGACAGCATTCATCTCCTCATGAGACTCCCCAACAGCTAAACCACCAATAGAGTAGCCCGCAAAATCCATAGACACCAAATCGTGTGCAGACTGGCGACGTAAATCCTCAAAACCAGCCCCTTGTACAATACCAAATAAGCCTTGGTCATGCGGACGACGATGCGCTTTTAGACCACGCTCTGCCCATCTACTAGTCCTCTCAATTGACTTTTTCACATAGTCATATGGCTGATAAAATTGGGGGCACTCATCAAAGCTCATCATAATATCTGGTCCAAGATTATTTTGAATGGATATAGCCTTTTCAGGCGATAAAAACATCTTTGAACCATTGAGATGGTTTTTAAAAGTAACACCTTCTTCCGTAATATTACGATTTTCCGCTAGAGAATACACCTGAAACCCACCACTATCTGTCAAGATAGCTTGGTCCCAGTTCATAAAGCGATGCAGCCCTCCTGCACGCGCAATTAACTCATCACCAGGGCGTAACCAAAGGTGATAAGTATTAGCCAAAATAATACCTGAGCCCATCTCCTTGAGTTCTTCAGGAGACTGAGTCTTTACTGTTGCTTGTGTCCCTACAGGCATAAACATCGGGGTCGGAAAGGTCCCGTGAGGTGTGATAATCTCACCAAGACGTGCTCCTGTATGCTTTTCTTGCTTAATCAAACGATAGGTAATTGGATAATCTGTCATCTTCATCTTCCTTTGCCATTCAAACTCAGCTCTTTTCGTGCTGTCAACTTATAGATTGTACCAAAAAAACAGGTGTTTGTCATGATGAGCTACTAATATGATATAATAAAATAACAAGTATTATCATTAAATGACCCTATAACTAGAAAGAAGCCTTTATGCCTACTATCTCACAGATTAAACAACAAGCTAAACAGCACCTCATCAACATCAAGGGCAAATACGCCCTCTATGCCATCGCTATCATTCTTCTTTTGACTAATCTACTGCTCAATGTAGCTGAAAATGTTGGCTTATTGCTGTCACTTCTAACAACTTTCTTACTACTCTTTTTTACCTTGTCAGCTAATCTGATAATGCTAACAGCCATTCGCAAAGGACACAAAGAAGTTCACTTTTCTCAAAATCAACTCGCTTTTTCCTACCCCTATTTTCGACCTTTGATACGTCTTTTCCTCTTAGAATTTGCTATTTTGACTGGCTTGTCTCTGATAAGCTTTATAGGAGGGGAGCTGATTGGTCTGTCTAGCTATCTTTTGACTATCGATAGCCACAGCTACTATCCTCTAATGATTGGCATCTTAGGTGTCATAATCACCCTCCTTAGTCTCCTAGCTCTTATCTCTTTTTATTATGGCTATCGTATGGCGACCTATATTACTTTTGATGCGCTACACCAAAACGCTAACGCTGACAACGGCAGTATTGCCAGTCTCAAGCAAAGCTTACAGATGATGAAAGGGCATAAATGGCAACTCTTTCTCCTAGATCTTAGCTTTATCGGCTGGTATGTCCTTACATTAGTCACTTTTGGGCTAATGCTTATCCCACTTATTCCTTACAAAAGTGTCAGTGAGATTGTCTTTTACCAGTCTCTCATCAAAACTAAAAAGAAGGCATAACAGCACTGCCTTACTCTAATACATGATATCACCACATAGCAAAAAGATGGGCTTTTACCCATCTTTTTTTAATCAACTACTACACTACCTGTCACAAACATGGTAAACGTCGCCTTGGCTAGCAACTCTTTAGCCATACTGTGGACACTCACTTCAACCACCTTCGTCGTGCGTCCCTCATGAAGACAACGCCCACTGATACACAAACGCTCTCCTAGATGACCTGCCTTAAGATAATTGATAGCAGCACTCATCGTCACCGCATGGTAACCCAACGATAAAACAGCTAGACTTCCCACTTGGTCACACAAGGTAAACAGATAACCCCCATGTGCATTTCCGTAATGATTTAGCGAAGAGGGCACTACCTCTGTCTCTAGCTCCACATATCCTTTGTCATAATGCTTGAGGCTATAATTCTCAAAAACACTAATCTTATCAATCAACAGCTCCTCCATAATAGCTCCTCTCTAGTTGCTAGGCACAAAAATACTGTGGAAAACCACAGTATTTTTCCTTTATTTGACAACAATATTGACCAGTTTATTTGGCACAGCAATAACCTTGACAATCGTTTTACCTGCAATCTCATCCTTGATTTTAGCATGAGATAAAGCTACTTCTTCCAAAGCTTCACGTGACAAGTCTTTGGCTACCATAAGCTTAGCACGCACCTTACCTTTGATTTGCACGACGATTTCAATCTCATCTTCAACCAATTTACTCTCGTCATAGCTTGGCCAAGGTACATAAGAAATACTCTCACCAGTATTGGTCAACTCTTGCCAGAGTTCTTCAGCTAAGTGAGGTGCAAAAGGCGCTAATAGTTGAACAAATCCTTTAGCATACTCCAGATAAAGCACGTCTTCTTTATTGGCGCTATTGACAAAGACCATCAATTGTGCAATAGCAGTGTTAAACTTCAACGCTTCAATCTGTTCAGTGACTGATTTGACTGTCTCATGATAGACCTTATCTAAGTGCCCATTATTGTCTGTACTGATTTCTTTTGAAGTGATAAGGCGATAAACACGGTCAAGAAACTTACGTGCTCCTTCAAGCCCTTCTTCTGACCAAGCGATAGAGGCATCTAAAGGTCCCATAAACATCTCATACACGCGCAGTGTGTCTGCACCGTATTGCTCGACAACATCATCAGGATTGACAACATTTTTTAGTGACTTGGACATCTTGGCTGGCGCCTGCTCTAGTGTCTCACCTGTCTCGATATGGACAAAAGCACCATCACGCTTTTCAACCTTATCACTGGCAACTAAAGCCCCTCGACTATCACGATAGCTTGTCCCTAAAATCATCCCTTGGTTAAAGAGTTTTTGGAAGGGTTCTTTGGTAGGTACAACACCGATATCATAGAGGAATTTATGCCAAAAACGAGCATATAACAAATGTAATACCGCATGCTCTGCACCACCGATATAAATATCGACAGGTAACCATGCCTTAAGAAGCTCTTGATCTGCTATCTGCTTGGTATTATGAGGATCGATATAGCGTAGGAAATACCAACTTGAACCCGCCCATTGTGGCATCGTATTAGTCTCACGACGTCCTTTGACACCATCATCACGGACAACCTCTAACCATTCTGTTAGATTGGCAAGCGGTGACTCTCCTGTACCTGATGGCTTAATATCCTTCGTGACTGGTAGCACTAAAGGCAACTCTTCTTCTGATAGAGCGGTTGACGTCCCATCTTCCCAATGAATAATCGGAATAGGCTCACCCCAATAACGTTGACGACTAAAGAGCCAGTCGCGCAAACGATAGTTGACCTGCTTTTTCCCAAAGCCTTTTTCTTCGATAAAGGCAATCATTTTGGTGATAGCCTCTTCCTTATTCAAACCATCTAAGAAGTCTGAATTGATATGAGGGCCATCCTCACTATAAGCTTCCCTAGTAATATCCCCACCATCAATAACAGGAATAATAGGAAGCCCAAAAGTAGTCGCAAACTCCCAGTCACGTTGGTCATGAGCAGGTACCGCCATAATAGCCCCTGTCCCATAGCTTGCTAATACATAATCTGAAATCCAGATTGGGATTTCCTTACCATTGACAGGATTGATGGCATAAGCTCCTGTAAAGACCCCTGTCTTATCCTTAGCGAGATCTGTTCGTGCTAGGTCAGATTTGAGGCTAGCTTGGTGTTTATAAGCTTCTACGGAGGCTTTCTGCTCTGGGCTTGTAATCACATCAACTAACTCATGCTCTGGTGCCATAACTGCATAAGTCGCCCCAAAAAGGGTGTCTGGACGTGTGGTAAAGACGGTAAAGCTCTCGTTGCTACCTGCAACGTTAAAGGTCACATGAGCTCCCACGGACTTCCCTATCCAGTTACGTTGCATATCCTTGATAGATTCAGGCCAATCAAGCTCTTCTAAATCCTCTAAGAGACGCTCTGCATAAGCTGTAATTTTTAGCATCCACTGACGCATTGGCTTTCTGACAACAGGATAGCCACCACGCTCACTCGTCCCATCTGGAAGCACTTCTTCATTGGCAATAGCTGTTCCCAACTCTTCAACCCAGTTAACAGGAACTTCTGCTTCATAGGCTAAGCCTTTTTCGTATAATTTAGTGAAAATCCACTGTGTCCATTTGTAGTAATTAGGGTCAGTGGTATTGATTTCTCTATCCCAATCATAAGAAAAACCAAGGCTATTGATCTGACGCTTAAAATTAGCAATATTTTCAGCCGTAAAGTCTGCAGGGTCATTTCCCGTATCCATAGCATACTGCTCAGCAGGAAGCCCAAAAGCATCCCATCCCATTGGATGAAGGACGTTGTAGCCTTGCGCTCGCTTGTAACGACTCAAAATATCTGTCGCTGTATACCCTTCAGGATGCCCTACATGAAGCCCCGCTCCAGACGGATAAGGAAACATATCAAGAGCATAAAAATTAGGTTTTGACTGATCATCTCCTGTTTTAAAGGTATGATGATTTGCCCAAAATGTCTGCCATTTTTTCTCAATAGCTTTGTGATTATAGTAAACCATAGCACTCTCCAAATAGTATAGTCGCTTTATATTATACCATGTTTTAGGAAAAATAGGAGAAGAAGTCCATTTTTCTTCCTTAAAAGACTAGCTCCAAATAAAAAACAAGTCTAAGACTTGTTTTTTATAATTCAGCAATCTGGTATAGCTCAACTTCTGCTTGTGTTTCAGAGCCAAACATACTAATCATCAATTTGACCTTGTTGCCATCAATTTCAACGACACGACCTTCTTGACCTGTAAAGGCACCATCTACGATTTGAACAACGTCTCCTTCTTTGATATTAGTATCAAAGACATCCACGCTTTGTCCCATAGAGATAAGGATAGAGCGAATCTCCTCTTCTAAAAGTGGTGTAGGTTTTGAACGATTTCCGTGTGAGCCGACAAATCCTGTTACATTTGGTGTATTACGCACCACAAACCAAGCTTCGTCTGTCATGACCATCTCTACCAAAACATAACCTGGGAAACGGTTTTCTTCGACCTCTTTAACTTCCCCATTTTTTTCAACGTTGACGGTTTGCGTTGGGATTTCGACACGCAAGATATTATCCATCATATTGTAAGTTTGAGCACGTTGAAGGAGATTTTCCTTAACTTTATTTTCATATCCTGAGTAGGTTTGCAATACAAACCAACCCTTATCAAAACTATCGAGCATAGTCGCTCCTTTCCTTAATAAAAAAGCCCTCAAGTGGCTCTCATTTTCTTCATTATAGTAAAAGTCAGCTCTCTTGTCAATGACAAAGCAAAATCCCAAGACCTCTGTCTTGGGATTTCCCTTTAAAACTTCGTGATCAACTCGAGTAAGCCTAGCTGTAATACCTTATCAAAAATATAAATAATCACTGCAAAAAAGGCTGTGTATTCCATAATTGCGATAAAGTCTTTCCAACGCTGCTTACGGCTTGGCCAAGTTGTATCTCGTAAGAGTTTGAATGTCCCTGTGATAAATCTCACCAGCTACGCCTCCTAACGCCTAACGTGTTTCCTTATGTAAGGTGTATCGTTTACAATGTTTACAAAACTTATTGACTTCTAGTCGTGTTGGTTTGGGATTGCTACTAACATTGATAGAGTAGTTACGGCTCCCACAATCCACACAAGCTAAACTTGCTTTTTTCTGTGCCATAATGCCTCCATTAAATGCTATTTTACCATGAAATGTCTGACTTTACAAGCGTTTAGCAAGATTACCTAAAGAAATCAACAAGGCTATCCCAGACATTTTGTGCTTTTTCAGCCAAGTTAGCATCCTCCACAGCCTTGGTGATACTATCTGCGGCATTAGTAGCTGATTCTCTCAAACTATCAATGATAGATTGCGATTGGCTATTATTCTCCGAGCTATCCTCATCACTACTATTGTAAATAGCTTCTATACCATTTTGCGTATATGCATTTTCCACTGTAAAGGCTGTCCCTTCGGTATAAGGTAAGATATACGATGCTTGACGACTAAAGATGGTAGAGGCTGTCCCTGAGCTGGAGTCGCTGAGATAGTGGTTTTCGTCCGTCTCAGAAAAACCTAGCCACTGACTAATGACCACATCAGGGGTGTAGCCAATTACCCACTGGTCATTTGCCAAGTCGGGATTAAAATCAGTCTCTGTCGTGCCTGTCTTACCTGCTAGTGTGTAGCCATACACGTTGGCATTGACCGCCGTACCGTTTGAAAAGGTACCAAGCATCATACTGGTCATCTTATTGGCTACAGATTGACTAATGACACGTTTAGTATTTTCGGTGAATGCTTTAACAGTCTCACCACTAGCACTTTCAATACGGCTAATTAAATGTGCTTTAGGCATCATACCTCCGTTAGCAAACGCTGCATAAGCTTGAGCCATTTGTAAGGGATTAGTCGTTACACCACCTCCTAAGGCTAGTCCTAACTCTTCCTTACTCTTATCAAGATTAAGCCCAAATTTCTTTCCATAGCTAAAGGCTTTGTTGAGACCAAGCTGGTCAACTGTATAAACCGCAGGGATATTATAGGAATTCGCTAAAGCTTGATACATAGGCACATCGTCACTCTCATAATTACCATAATTGTGCGGCTGATAACCATTAAAATCCATAGATTGATTTGGTAGTTCTTTATTAATAGACCAACCTGATGCAATAGCAGGTGCATAGACCACCAGTGGTTTTATTGTTGAGCCTGGGCTTCTAGCAGACTGCGTCGCATAGTTAAAACTTCTAAATGTCACATCTTCTGTGCTGTTGACTCGCCCTACCAAACCTCTCACACCACCATTGTTGGGATCAAGTGCAACACTGGCAGATTCTGCTTGCTTACCATCATAGCTAGATGTTGGAAAAAGGCTAGTATCTGCATAAGTCGTCTGCATGCCTTGTTGATAATATTGGTCCAGCTCCGTATAAATCTTATAACCATTATTGACGATATCTTTTTCAGAAATACCATAAGTCTCAATCGCTTCATTGATCACCGCATCAAAATACGATGGGTATTGGTAATCATCTGACTTACTAACATAAGTATCACTCAAGCGATTGGCAATACCAACTGTCGATGCTTCTTGAGCTTGATTTTCAGCGATTTTACCTGCATCTACCATAGCATAAAGAACCGTATTACGACGATTAGTAGCATTTTCAATCGAATAATAAGGGTTATAAATCTCAGGACCTTTGAGCATCCCTGCTAATGTCGCTGCCTCATCTAAAGTCAGATTAGCTGCGCTCGTGCCAAAATACTTCTGACTAGCATCTTCGACACCCCAGACGCCATTACCAAAATAAGCATTGTTGAGATACATAGTCAAAATCTCATCTTTACTATATTTTTTAGTCAACTCTAAGGCCAAGAAAAACTCTCTTGCCTTACGTTTTATTGTTTGGTCTTGAGATAAATAGGCATTTTTAGCTAGCTGCTGCGTAATCGTCGAGCCACCACCAAATCGCCCTAACGTTACCACTGCCAATAAAAAGCGTGATAGGTTAATCCCATTATTCTCATAAAAAGTCCTATCTTCAGTAGCAATGACGGCATTTTCCAAATCATCAGAAATCGCATCTAACTCTACATACGTTCCTTTTTGACCAGAGAGACTCCCTGCGTATTCTCCGTTGCGGTCATAGATAAGAGTTGTCGCTTTAAGGGCATTTTGCAAGTCAGATACCTTAGCTGTCTTTGCCAGATAAAAGAGATATGACCCTACTGCTAGCACGACTACAGAGAAAGCTATGAGTAAAATCTTACCAATATTATAACGACGCCAAAAACGCCTCAGAGGACTTTGTGAAGACGGCATCAGCTTGGCCTGCTGTTGTAACCATTGTGGTCGCTTTTTCTCAAGCTCTTTACGCGCACGACTGCGCTGGTATTGTGATTCAGAAGCATCAGATGTCTCCTCATCAACCCTTATGTCCGCCTTAGGCTCTTTCTTTTTCAAAGGCAATGATTGCTTGACCTTAGCCAAGGTCTTTTTCAAATAATCACGTAATGTCATATAGTTATTCTATCAAAAAAAACTTAAAAACTATTATAAAAACTTCATCTTTCTAGGGAAGATGATATAATAAAAACATGACATTTCAAGTAACCTTTAACAACCCCTATCCACCTCTTAGTGTCAAGACACTCCTTGAAGAGAAGCTACTTGTGCCACGCAAGAGTCGTCATTTCTTGCGCACTAAAAAGCATCTTCTTATCAATGGAGAAGTCACACACTGGCAAACAATGGTAGAAACTGGTGACAACGTTACACTTATCTTTGATACTAGTGACTACCCTCAAAAAGAAGTCCTTTTAGGAGACGCTTCGCTAGTCCAATGCCTGTACGAAGATGAGCATCTCATTATTGTTAATAAAGCTGAGGGAATGAAGACGCACCCCAATCAACCTGGAGAGCTGGCGCTTTTAAATCACGTCTCAGCTTATACACAGAGCCCTTGCTATGTCGTCCATCGTCTCGATAAGGAAACCAGCGGTGCTATTGTCTTTGCTAAGAATCCCTTTATTCTACCGCTTCTCAATAGACTATTAGAAAGTAAAAAAATAAAGAGACATTATTGGGCACTTGTTGACAGTAAGCATTTTCCAAAACATATCACCTTTCGTGACAAAATCGGTCGCGACAGACATGATAGACGCCGACGTATCGTTGATAAACACGGTCAAGTCGCTATTACCCATGCCAAGCGTCTCAAACAATTGACCAACACTGCTCTTATTGAATGTCAGCTAGAAACTGGGCGCACCCATCAGATACGTGTGCATCTTTCTCATCACGGTTATCCTTTAATTGGTGATCCTCTTTATCATCCTAAAGCTAGAGGACGACTTATGCTTCATGCACACCGTCTAAGTCTAAAACATCCTCTCACCAATCAAGATATCGTAGTTTCTTGTCAATCACCAAGCTTTGAAAAAAGATTACAAACATTAACATAAAAAGGTCAGCTAAGCTGACCTTTTTATCATATGTTAAGCTTGCTTACGATAAAGAATTAGCTATAATTATCTTTCGTAAACAAGCTAAGCTGTATTTACTAATCATTATGATGAGTGTTCCCGCCAAAGATAAATACTTTGGCGGTAGACCAGAGCTAGACTAAGATAGTAATACTTACCATCCATCATCATAACACTCAACAAAATTGATGATTTTAGACTAATTCAATGATAGCCATTGGTGCTGCATCACCACGACGTGGTTCAGTTTTAAGGATACGAGTATATCCACCGTTACGTTCAGCATAACGTGGTGCAATATCCTCAAACAATTTTTGAAGTGCAGTAGTAGCAGTGTACTTATCAGACGCTTCATCATAGTTTTCAGTTGCAATCTCGTTACGAACAAACGCAGCAGCTTGACGACGGGCATGCAAATCACCACGTTTACCAAGAGTAATCATTTTTTCAACTGTTTTACGGATTTCTTTAGCACGTGCTTCAGTTGTTACAATTGATTCATTGATGATAAGATCCGTTGTCAAATCACGAAGCATTGCTTTACGTTGTGAGCTAGTACGTCCTAGTTTACGGTAAGCCATGAGTTCCTCCTCTATTAGTTTATTTATCGTTTTTTAGTCCGAGACCAAGTTCAGCAAGTTTTACCTTGACTTCTTCAAGACTCTTACGTCCAAGGTTACGGACTTTCATCATTTCAGGTTCCGTCTTTTCTGTCAAATCAAATACAGTATTGATACCTGCACGTTTAAGACAGTTGTAAGAGCGAACTGACAAATCAAGTTCTTCAATGGTACGGTCAAGCACTTTTTCATCATTGACTTGCTCTGCTTCCTTCATGACTTCTGCTGTCTTAGCAACTTCTGTCAAATCAGTAAAGAGATTCAAGTGTTCGATTAAGATACGTGCTGAAAGACCGAGAGCATCTTCAGGAATGATTGTGCCATTTGTCATGATTTCAACAGTCAATTTATCAAAGCCATCGTTGCTACCTACGCGAGCAGGCTCGACTTGATAATTGACCTTCTTAACTGGTGTGTAGATAGAATCTACAGCCAATGTTCCCACTGGTGCATCGTCTTTTTTATTGCCTTCAGCTGGTACATAACCACGGTTTTTAGCCACAGTCATCGTAGCTTTTAGAGAATGCCCCTCAGCAATGGTAAAAAGATAATGATCAGGGTTTACAATTTCAATATCACTATCTGTCAAAATATCACCAGCAGTAATTTCTGCGGGACCTTCAACATCTAGTTCAATAATCTTTTCGTCGTCGACGTAAGATTTTACAGCAAGTCCTTTAACATTAAGGATAATTTGCATCACATCTTCACGAACACCTGGAATAGTGTCAAATTCGTGTAACACACCGTCAATTTTGATAGATGTTACTGCCGCACCAGGAAGTGAGGACAAGAGAACACGACGCAATGAATTTCCTAAGGTTGTTCCGTAGCCACGTTCAAGTGGTTCGATAACAAATTTGCCGTAATCTTTGTTTTCATCAATTTTTGTTATCAATGGTTTTTCAAACTCAATCATCTGGTTGCTCCCTCTTAAACGAAAAGTTGTGTACGACGGTTAATGTGATTATACACGACGACGTTTTGGAGGACGAGCACCATTGTGTGGTACAGGGGTTACATCACGAATTGATGTTACTTCAAGACCAGCAGCTGCAAGAGCACGAATAGCAGATTCACGACCTGAACCAGGACCTTTAACAGTTACTTCAACTGTTTTAACACCGTGTTCTTGTGCTGATTTAGCAGCAGCTTCAGCAGCCATTTGAGCCGCAAATGGTGTTGATTTACGAGAACCTTTGAAACCAAGTGCACCCGCTGATGACCATGCAAGAGCGTTACCATGCACATCTGTAATCATAACAATTGTGTTATTGAATGTAGCGTGAATATGAGCAACACCAGATTCGATGTTCTTTTTCACACGACGTTTACGTGTTGGTTTAGCCAATTTGTTTACCTCCTATTTTATTTTTTCTTACCAGCAATCGCAACAGCTTTACCTTTACGAGTGCGAGCGTTATTTTTAGTGTTTTGTCCACGGACAGGAAGTCCACGACGGTGACGAATACCACGGTATGAACCGATTTCCATCAAGCGTTTGATGTTCAAGTTTACTTCACGACGAAGGTCACCTTCAACTTTGATTGAGTCAACTTCACGACGGATTGCATCTTCTTGATCAGTTGTCAAATCTTTAACGCGGATATCTTCTGAAACACCAGCAGCAGCCAAGATTTTCTTAGATGTTGCAAGTCCGATACCATAGACATAAGTCAATGATACTACTACACGTTTGTCATTTGGAATATCAACTCCAGCAATACGAGCCATTTTTTCTCCTTTCTATCTTATCCTTGACGTTGTTTGTGTTTTGGATTTGATGGACAAATTACCATAACACGACCGTTACGACGAATAACTTTACAGTATTCGCAAATTGGTTTAACCGATGGTCTTACCTTCATTTTTAATCCCTCCAAGTATTTCGACTATTTAAAGCGGTATGTGATACGACCACGAGTCAAGTCATACGGACTCATCTCAACAGTAACACGATCACCTACCAAAATACGGATATAATTTTTACGGATTTTTCCTGATACAGTTGCTAAAATCTGATGTCCATTTTCCAACTCAACAGTGAACATAGCATTAGGCATAGTTTCCACAACTCTACCTTCAATCTCAATCACATCTTCTTTTGCCACGCAAAAGTACCCCCTAAAATTTCGATTCGATTCCTCTGAAAACAGAGGTAACAATTATAAGTCAGACTAACCCATTATATCATGAGTCGTAAGCTTTAGCAAGCTTTATTCTCAAAATTATTTTAAGCTCTGAATCGCTTTTTTGATATCTTCAAAAACAAGATTGATGTCTTGGTTACCTTCAATATCAAAGACAAGCCCTGCCTTACGATAATGTTCAAGAATAGGTGCCCCTTGAGCAATATTGACATCTAAACGACGCTTAACAGATTCTGGTTTATCATCTTCGCGTTGATAGTAGTCATCCTCATTGTAATCACCAGCAGGTGGGTTAAACACTTTATGGAATGTATCTCCTGTCTCTTTGTGAATAATACGACCGCTCAAACGCTCTACCAAGCAAGTAGGATCCACTTCGATATTGATAACGCCATCTAAAGCAATATCAAGTGCTTTTAGCGTATCATCCAAGACATAAGCCTGCTCAATCGTACGTGGATAACCGTCTAATAAGAAACCTTTAGCTGCAATATCACTCTCAGCCAAACGCTCTTTAACAATGCCATTCGTTACTTCATCGGGTACCAAATCGCCCTTATCCATATAGGATTTTGCCAACAAACCTAGTTCTGTCTGATTTGCGATTGCTGCACGGAACATATCCCCTGTTGAGATGTGTACCAAACCAAATTGTTCTACAATTTTAGCCGCCTGAGTTCCTTTACCTGCTCCTGGCAAGCCCATGATTAACAGATTCATGATTGTCTCCTTATTTTGTTTTTAAATAAATCTAACACCTTAGTGCTAAACTTATTCAAAAACAAAATAGAAAGGGTTAGTCACCTAACCTCTCTATTTTATCTTCTATGTCCTAAAAACTAGAACAGGATTTAGTTGCTCTCAACATTCATGAAACCAACATATTTTCTCTTCAAGAGATAACCTTCTAGTTGTTTCATACTGTCAATACCAGTTGAAATCAAGATAAGAAGACTTGTCCCTCCAAGAGCAATCCCCGATGATAAGTTAAAGACTTGTTGCGCTATAATTGGCGACAAGGAAATAAAGGCAAGGAAAATAGAACCAATCGTTGCCAATTTTTTTAGCAATGAGGACATATATTGCTCTGTCTCACGTCCTGGACGAACACTTGGAATATAGGACGCATTTTTTTGAAGATTCTCAGCTGTCTTTTCAGGATTAACCTGAACAAACGTGTAAAAGAATGAGAACAATACAATCAACACGGCATAAATAACCATACCAGTCGGTGATTGGAAATTCAAAACTTCCTGCAAGGTTCTAAGCCAAGGGATATCACGACCATTTTCAAAGAAAGGAATAATGGTACTTGGTATCGTTGTAATCGAGCTAGCAAAGATAACGGGAATAACACCAGCTGGATTAATTTTCAGTGGCAAGTAAGAACTCGTCGGAGCCCCTTGCGCTAGTTTTGTATATTGGATTGGAATCTTATACTCTGCTTGTTGCACAAATGTCGTAAAGAAAATGATAGCAAGCACAGCAAGAGCTAGGACACCAACAATGATGTATGATTGTGTCAACTGACTGCTACGCACATTGACAAAGAAATCTTCATAGATAGTCTTAATAGACTCTGGTATAGAGGAGATAATCCCTGCAAAGATAATCATAGAAACACCGTTTCCAAATCCCTTATCTGTGATTAAGTCCCCTAACCAAGTGACAATGACACTACCTGCAGTCATAATAGCACCAATCAAAAGATAGGTTCTTAGACTTGGTGACTCTACAATACCCACCATAGACAAACGATCAAAACCATAAGCGATACCGATAGATTGGATAAAGGCAAACACCAAAGAAATATAACGTGTTGCCTGATTCAACTTACGGCGACCAACCTCACCTTGCTTACCCCATTCAACAAACTTAGGATAAATATCCATCTGCAAAAGCTGAACAATGATAGATGCCGTAATGTATGGGCTAACCCCCATTGAGAAAACCGAAAAGTTTTTCATGGCATTACCACTAACCAAATTCAGCATGTTTAAAAAGGGTAAATCACTTAATTGGTCTAAGTTTCGAGCATTGATGCCTGGTACTGTAATGGTTGTTCCAAGTCTAAAAACAAAGATGATAAAGATTGTAAATAAAATCTTCTTACGAACATTTTTAATCTTTAAAGCATCCTTAAGTAGTTTAAAGAACATAATGAGTTACCTCTCATTAAATGACTTCGATTGAACCACCTTTAGCAGTAATCGCTGCTTCTGCAGATTTTGAGAATTTAGCTGCTTTCACAGTCAATTTCTTAGTCAATTCACCGTTACCAAGAATTTTAACACCTGATTTGAAGTTACGAACAACACCTGCTTCTTTAAGAACAGCTGGGGTTACCTCTGTACCATCTTCAAAAATGTTAAGTTGATCAAGGTTAACAAGTGCGTATTCTTTAGCATTGATATTTGTAAATCCACGTTTTGGTAAACGACGGAATAATGGTGTTTGTCCACCTTCAAATCCTGGACGTACGCCACCACCACTACGTGCTTTTTGACCTTTTTGACCACGACCAGATGTTTTACCATTACCTGATGATGTACCACGACCAACACGATTACGAACTTTACGTGAACCTTCTGCAGGTTTCAATTCATGAAGTTTCATTACAATTTTTCTCCTTATATAAAATGCTAACGCCCCAAAAGGGTTAAGGGATCTAAACCCTCTATGAGACTCGCTTCTATCATGGTCTTAAATCGCACTAAGACTTTAGTGCGATTAGACAACATGTTTAATTATGCTTCTTCAACAGTTACCAAGTGAGATACTGCATTAACCATACCACGGATAGCAGGTGTATCTTCTTTAACAACTGAACTGTTCAATTTACCAAGTCCAAGGGCAACAACTGTTTTGCGTTGTTCTGGTTTGCGTCCGATTGGAGACTTAGTCAAAGTAATTTTAATTTGAGCCATGATAATCTCCTTTCTTATGCCAAGTCAGATACTGAGATGCCACGAAGTGCCGCTACATCTTCTGCGCGTTTAAGTTGTTTCAAACCTTCAACAGTAGCACGAACAATGTTAATTGGAGTGTTTGAACCCAATGATTTAGAAGTGATATCTGCAACACCTGCCAATTCGATGACGGCACGAACCGCACCACCAGCAGCTACCCCAGAACCTTCTGCAGCTGGCTTCAACAATACACGAGCCCCACCAAATTCAGAGCGAACTTCGTGAGGAATTGTTGTACCAACCATAGGCACTTCAATCATGTTTTTCTTAGCAGCTTCAACTGCTTTGCGGATTGCTTCAGGTACTTCTTGAGCTTTACCAGTACCGAAACCAACACGACCATTACGATCACCAACCACTACAAGCGCTGCAAAACGAAGACGACGTCCACCTTTTACAACTTTTGTAACACGGTTAATCGCAACAACGCGTTCTTCAATTTCTACTGCATTGTCTTTAAATGCCATTATCTAGTGTCCCCCTATTAGAATTTCAATCCGTTTTCACGAGCTGAGTCAGCCAAAGCTTTCACACGTCCGTGATAGAGATATCCACCGCGGTCAAACACCACTTCAGAAATACCTTTAGCTACTGCGCGTTCAGCAACAAGTTTACCGACAACAACGGCTTGTTCTGTCTTAGTTCCTGTTGAAACTTCTTTATCAAGAGTTGATGCACTTGCGAGCGTTACACCCGCTACGTCATCAATTACTTGAGCGTAGATGCCTGTATTAGAACGGAAAACGTTCAAACGTGGGCGATCAGCAGTTCCAGAGAGTTTACCGCGAACGCGACGGTGGCGTTTTTGGCGGATTTTATTTTTATCTGGTTTCGAAATCACAATTTTCACCTCTTAATGTATTGATACTGTCTAGGACAGCTTGTAAATATCAGCCCTTCTAGCTAGACTTACTAACCAGAAGAAAAGACTATTATTTACCAGTTTTACCTTCTTTACGACGTACGTATTCACCAACGTAACGAATACCTTTACCTTTGTAAGGTTCTGGTGAACGAAGGCTACGGATGTATGCTGCTGTTTGACCAACAACTTCTTTATTGATACCAAGAACATTGATTGTTGTTGGAGTAGGCACTTCAAATGTGATACCTTCTGGAGCAACAACTTCATCTTGGTGAGATTTACCAACTGAAAGAACAAGTTTTGTTCCTTGAAGCTGAGCACGGTAACCGACACCGCGCATTTCAAGTTCTTTTTTGAAACCTTCAGAAACACCAACAACCATATTGTTCAAGTTAGCTCGGCTTGTACCATGGATTGTTTTCATTTCTTTTGAGTCGTTTGGACGGTGAAGAGTTACTTCGTTTTCTACGACTTTGATTTCAATGTTTTGGTTGAACTCACGAGTAAGTTCACCTTTAGGACCTTTTACAGTAACAACATTATCCTTGTTAGACAATTCAACACCAGCAGGCAATGTAATTACTTTATTACCAATACGTGACATAGTTTTATATTCTCCTGTTAAATTATCGAGCGATTAAGCTCGTTTTCACGGGGTGAAGTCATCTACATATCTGTACATCACTTCTTGTATAACATTACTTTCTTAATATAGTCTGTGTGCGATAATCAACACACGACTACATCAGATACTAATGAATTACCAAACGTATGCGATAACTTCTCCACCAACATTTTTTTGGCGAGCTTCTTTATCAGTCAAAAGACCTTCAGAAGTAGAGACGATCGCAATACCAAGTCCGTTAAGAACTTTTGGCATATCTTCACGTTTTGTATAAACACGAAGACCTGGTTTAGAAATACGTTTAAGGTTAGTGATAACACGCTCACCATTTTGACCGTATTTCAAGAAGACGCGGATAATACCTTGTTTGTCATCTTCGATAACTTCAACGTTTTTTACAAAACCTTCACGTTTAAGGATTTCTGCGATCCCTTTTTTAATGTTTGACGCAGGTACTTCAAGCACTTCGTGTTTTGCTTGGTTAGCGTTACGAATGCGTGTCAAAAAGTCTGCAATTGGGTCAGTCATAACCATTTTTTATTGTCTCCTATTACTAGTAGTTTGAAGTTTTCACTTGCTAGTTAATCATGATAGCACGGACGTAAAGAGTAACGTAAGATAGAAAACGATCTATTTACAAAACTCTTAGTCCATCTTGGTATCTATCACACCAAGTCTATCAGCCTTGAACTAAGTGATTAGTTCTGTATTATATCGAATTCAGGCTAAACACCCAACTAAAAGAAATCTAACTTATTCTTTTTTGTTTGGTTACTAAGCCTTCACATCATCTTATTACCAAGAAGCTTTGGTAACGCCTGGAATTTGACCTTTGTAAGCTAATTCACGGAAGCAAACACGGCAAAGTTTGAATTTGCGATAAACTGAGTGTGGACGACCACAACGTTCACAACGAGTATAAGCTTGCGTAGAGAACTTAGCAGGGCGTTTGTTCTTAGCAATCATTGATTTTTTAGCCAATCTATTTACCTCCTAGATTATTTTGCAAAAGGCATTCCGAGACCTTTAAGCAATTCACGTGATTCTTCGTCAGTGTTTGCAGTTGTTACGATAACAATATCAAGACCACGTACTTTATCAACATCATCAAAGTTAATTTCTGGGAAAATCAATTGTTCTTTTACACCAAGCGTGTAGTTTCCACGTCCGTCAAATGATTTTGTTGGTACACCATGGAAGTCACGCACACGTGGTAATGATACTGAAACTAATTTATCCAAGAATTCGTACATGCGTTCACCACGAAGGGTAACTTTAGCACCGATAGCAACACCTTCACGAAGACGGAAGCCAGCGATTGATTTCTTAGCTTTAGTAATAAGTGGCTTTTGACCTGAGATAAGCGCCAACTCAGCAGCAGCTTTTTCAAGGTTTTTAGCGTTGTTGACAGCGTCACCAACACCCATGTTAAGAACGATTTTCTCAACTTTTGGTACAGCCATTACAGATGAGTAGTTGAATTTTTCTGTCAAAGCAGGAACAACTTCATTATTGTATTTTTCTTTTAAGCGATTTGCCATTATGCTTCTCCTTTCCTTCGTGATTAATCAAGCACTTCGCCTGATTTTTTGTTGTAACGAACTTTTTTGCCGTCAACAACTTTATAACCAACACGACCTGCTACTCCATTTTTATCAAGTACTTGAACGTTTGATGCATGGATTGGTGCTTCTTTTTCCACGATAGCACCTTGAGGGTTTTCGCTATTTGGTTTTTGATGTTTCTTGACGATTGCTACGCCTTCAACAACAACTTTATTAACTTTTGGAAGAGCTTTAAGAACAACAGCTTCAACACCTTTGTCCTTACCAGCAATTACGCGAACTTTATCGCCTTTTTTAACAAACATTTGGTTTTTCTCCTCTATAATTCTTACGCCCAGAAGGGCACCCTAGAAAACCTAGGGGACTTAGTTTGTCTAATAGTTTAGATTAAAGCACCTCTGGTGCAAGTGAAACGATACGCATGTAGCCACCTTCACGCAATTCACGTGCAACTGGACCAAAGATACGTGTTCCACGAGGTGTTTTATCATCACGAATGATGACAGCAGCGTTATCGTCAAATTTGATGTAAGAACCGTCTGGACGACGTGCACCTGATTTTGTACGAACAACAACAGCTTTTACAACGTCACCTTTTTTAACAGCTCCGCCAGGGATAGCTTGTTTTACAGAAGCAACGATTACGTCACCGATGTTAGCGAATTTACGTCCTGAACCACCCAAAACTTTGATGGTCAAGATTTCACGGGCACCGCTATTATCAGCAACTTTTAAGCGAGTTTCTTGTTGAATCATTCCAATTTTCTCCTTTTAGTTTGATTAGATAATAACAGCTTCTTCCACAACTTCTACAAGACGGAAACGTTTTGTAGCTGAAAGTGGGCGAGTTTCCATGATACGAACGATATCGCCTTCTTTAGCGATGTTGTTTTCATCATGTGCCTTGTATTTTTTAGAATAGTTGATACGCTTACCATAGACTGGGTGGTTACGTTTTGTTTCAACTATAACTGTGATAGTTTTGTCCATTTTATCAGACACAACACGTCCAACAAGGGTTTTACGTTGATTACGTTCCATTATTAGATTTCTCCTTTCCCAATCTATTATTTAGCTTCAGATTGCACCGTCTTAACACGTGCAATTTGTTTTTTCACTTCGTCAAGGCGAGCAGTTTGTTCGAGTTGACCTGCTGCTGCTTGGAAACGAAGATCAAACAATTCTTTTTTGAGTTCGTTTTCTTTTTGAGCAAGCTCTTCTTGAGACAAGCCACGAAGCTCTTTAACAAAATCTTTAATTTCTTGAAGTTTCATGTCTTCTCCTTATTCTGCTTCTCGTTTTACAAATTTAGTCTTAACTGGTAATTTGTGGCTTGCAAGACGTAGCGCTTCACGAGCAACTTCTTCAGAAACACCAGCAATTTCAAACATGACTTTACCACGTTTTACTGGTGCTACCCAACCTTCAGGTGCCCCTTTACCAGAACCCATACGTACACCGATAGCTTTAGCAGTGTATGATTTGTGTGGGAAGATCTTAATCCAAACTTTACCACCACGTTTCATGTAACGAGTCATTGCAATACGGGCAGCTTCGATTTGGCGGTTTGTAATCCAGTGGCTAGTAGTTGCTTGAAGACCGTATTCTCCAAAAGTAACTTCCTTACCACCTTTAGCTTCACCGCGCATTTTTCCACGGAATTCGCGACGGTGTTTAACACGTTTAGGTACTAACATCTGTTATTTGCCTCCTTTAGTGTTTTTACGAGCTGGAAGAACTTCACCACGGTAAATCCAAACTTTAACACCTAGCTTACCGTAAGTTGTATCTGCTTCTTCCCATGCGTAATCGATATCTGCACGAAGTGTATGAAGCGGTACAGTTCCTTCTGAGTAACCTTCGCTACGAGCAATATCAGCACCGTTCAAACGACCTGAAACTTGTGTCTTGATTCCTTTAGCTCCTGCACGCATTGTACGTTGGATAGCTTGCTTTTGTGCACGACGGAAAGCAACACGTTGTTCCAATTGACGAGCAATATTTTCACCAACAAGGTGTGCATCAAGATCTGGTTGTTTGATTTCGATGATGTTGATATGAACTTGCTTACCAGTCAATTTGTTCAATTTTGCACGAAGTGCATCAACGTTTGCACCACCTTTACCGATAACCATACCTGGTTTTGCAGTATGAAGTGAAACGATAACTTTGTTGACAGCACGTTCAATTTCAATAGTTGAAACAGAAGCATCTGCCAATTCTTTATTGATGAAATTGCGGATTGCTAAATCTTCATGAAGGTAATCCGCGTATTCTTTTTCAGCATACCATTTTGCATCCCAATCACGGATGATGCCGACACGCATACCAATTGGATGTACTTTTTGACCCACGATTTTACCTCCTTATTTTTCTGCTACAACTACTGTAACGTGAGTTGTACGTTTATTGATTGGTGATGCTGAACCTTTAGCACGTGGACGGAAACGTTTCATTGTTGGTCCTTCATTTGCAAAAGTTTCAGATACTACCAAGTTAGCTTTTTCCAAACCAAAGTTGTTTTCAGCGTTTGCAATTGCTGAGTTAAGAGTTTTCTCAACAATACGAGCTGCTTTGTTTGGAGTGAATTTCAAGATTGCGATTGCGTCTGCAACGTTCTTACCACGGATAAGATCAAGCACAAGACGTGTTTTACGAGGTGAAACACGCACTGTACGAGCCATTGCTTTAGCTGAAGTAATTTCTGCCATTGTGTCCTCCTCCTATTAACGACGTGTTTTCTTATCGTCTGCAGCGTGACCTTTGTAAGTACGTGTCGGTGCAAATTCACCAAGTTTGTGACCTACCATGTCTTCTTGGATGTAAACAGGAACGTGTTTACGTCCATCATAAACTGCAATTGTATAACCGATAAAACTTGGGAAAATAGTTGATCGACGTGACCAAGTTTTAATCACTTTTTTCTTTTCGTCATTGGCTTGAGCTTCAACTTTTTTCATCAAATGCTCATCGACGAAAGGTCCTTTTTTAAGACTGCGTCCCATTATTTATGTCTCCTTTAAATGAATGTACCACAGCGGCTTGCCCGACAAGCGGGCTACCGAGCTGGCGGATAATATCTATGATGCGCTAACCTGCTTATTTTTCGTTACGACGACGAATAATAAGTTTGTCAGATTTTGCTTTCTTATTACGTGTTTTAAGTCCAAGTGCAGGTTTGCCCCATGGAGTTGATGGCGCTTTACGACCAACAGGTGCTTTACCTTCACCACCACCGTGTGGGTGATCGTTAGGGTTCATTACAGAACCACGAACAGTTGGGCGGATACCTTTCCAACGGCTACGTCCTGCTTTACCGATGTTTACAAGTGATTGTTGTTCGTTACCAACAGTACCAATTGTCGCACGGCAAGTACCAAGAATCATACGTACTTCACCTGATTGAAGGCGAACAAGTACATATTTACCTTCTTGACCAAGAACTTGAGCAGAAGCTCCCGCAGCACGGATAAGCTCAGCACCTTTTCCTGGTTGCAACTCGATATTGTGGATAACAGTACCGACTGGAATGTTAGCAAGCGGAAGAGCATTACCAACCTTGATGTCAGCATCTGGTCCAGAAACGATACGTTGACCTACTTCAAGACCTTTTGGTGCAATGATGTAAGCTTTCACACCGTCAGTATAGTGTACAAGTGCGATATTTGCTGTACGGTTTGGATCATATTCGATCGTTTTAACAACCGCTTCAACACCGTCTTTATTACGCTTGAAATCAATCAAACGGTAATGACGTTTGTGACCGCCACCATGATGACGAACTGTGATACGACCGTTATTATTACGTCCTGCTGTTTTCTTCAATGAAACAAGCAATGATTTCTCAGGAGTAGTTGTCGTGATTTCAGCAAAATCCAAAGAAGTCATGTTACGACGGCCATTTGTCGTTGGTTTATAAACTTTAATACCCACGTGATTTCCTCCTTTGATTATTCAGCTTCCGCTGCGAAAAGTTCGATTGCTGGTGAATCAGCTGTTAAAGTGATGACAGCTTTTTTCACTTTACTTGTGTAACCTACATAACGACCGACACGTTTTTGTTTAGGTTTCACAGTGATTGTGTTGACTTTAGCAACTTTTACACCTTCAAAAGCAGCTTCGATAGCTTGCTTGATAAGAAGTTTGTGTGCACGATTGTCAACTTCAAATACGTATTTACCTGCTTCCAACTGAGACATTGTGTTTTCAGTAATAACAGGTTTCTTAATTACGTCGTACAAATTCATTATGCAAGAACCTCCTCGATTGTAGAGATTGCTTCTTTAGTTACAAGAAGTTTGTCTGCGTTTACGATATCAAGAACACTTGCTGTAGTTGCAGTAGCAACAGTTACATTAGGAAGGTTACGAGCTGACAATTCAGCAAATGTGTTTCCTTCTTCAAGAATTACAAGCACTTTTGAATCAACGCTCAATGCTGAAAGAACAGCTACAAATTCAGATGTTTTTGGTGCTGCAAATGAAAGAGCTTCAACAGCAACAAATTTATCTTCAGCAACTTTTGCTGAATAAACTGATTTAAGAGCTAAACGACGCATTTTTTGTGGAAGTTTGTAAGCGTATGAACGTGGAGTTGGTCCAAAGACAACACCACCTCCGCGCCATTGTGGTGCACGAATAGAACCTTGACGAGCACGTCCAGTTCCTTTTTGGCGCCATGGTTTACGTCCGCCACCTGATACTGCTGAACGGTTTTTCACCGCATGAGTACCTTGGCGAAGGCTAGCGCGTTGGCTGATAACGACATCAAATACAACTGATTCGTTTGGTTCAATACCGAAGACAGCGTCGTTAAGTTCAACTGTGCTAACTTCTTTACCAGTTTGGTCAAATAGTTTTACGTTTGCCATTTTGACTAGTTTCTCCTTCCCTTTTATTTAGCAGCTTTAACTGCTGATTTGATGGTGATAAGAGATTTCTTAGCACCTGGTACGTTACCTTTGATAAGGATAACGTTCTTTTCTGGAACAACTTGGACAATTTCAAGGTTTTGAATTGTCACACGATTGCCACCCATACGTCCTGCCAAGTGTTTGTTTTTAAACACACGGTTAGGCGCAACAGGTCCCATAGAACCTGGACGACGGTGGTAACGAGAACCGTGAGCCATAGGACCACGAGATTGACCATGGCGTTTGATAACACCTTGGAAACCTTTACCTTTAGTTGTACCAGTGACGTCAACAACATCTCCAGCTTCAAATTGTTCAACAGTAAGTTCTGCACCAACTTCTACGCCTTCGATATTTTTGAATTCACGAATGAAGCGCTTAGGAGCAGTGTTTGCTTTTGCAACATGGCCTTTGGCAGGTTTGTTACTCAATACTTCACGTTTGTCATCAAAACCAACTTGAACAGCTTCGTAACCGTCTGTTTCAACAGTTTTAACTTGAAGCACAACGTTTGGAGTTGCTTCGATGACAGTAACAGGGATAAATTCACCTGATTCAGTGAAGATTTGAGTCATTCCCACTTTTTTCCCTAAGATTCCTTTTGTCATGAGAAAATAATTCCTTTACTTATTTTTATTAAAAAGTTTTTAGTGAGCGTTTTTTATGCTCAAATCAAGATGGACATGGCAGAGTTAACAACTCTAGTCCGTATTATTACAACTTGATTTCGACGTTGACACCGCTTGGCAAGTCAAGTTTCATCAAAGCATCAACTGTTTTTTGAGTTGGGTTGATGATATCAATGAGACGCTTGTGTGTGCGCATTTCAAATTGTTCGCGAGAATCTTTGTACTTGTGAGTCGCACGAATAATTGTGTACAAGCTACGTTCTGTTGGAAGTGGAACTGGTCCAGCTACAGTAGCACCTGTACGTGTTGCAGTTTCAACGATTTTTTCAGCCGCTGTATCAAGTGTACGGTGCTCGTACGCTTTCAAACGGATACGGATTTTTTTGTTTGCCATCTTTTCTCCTCTCGTCTATTTACGATAATAGGCTAGCTCCTCAAGAAAACCGACACCCTGTTGCGTGGCAATGCAACCGAGCGTGTCGCAACCTCTTGTATCATAGCTAAAGCTGTTCTTTTTACAGCACCATGATATAATAACAAATTTCATTAGGCATTGCAAGACTTTTCGCTTATTTTTTATAAAAAAATCAAGAAACCTCTTACAGTCTCTTGATTTTTTGTAAGGTAACATCAATCAATCCCGACGTCTAATAAAGCGTTGCTCAATCGGGCAAAGTCTTCCAGAGATAAGGCTTCTCCTCGCACACTTGGTTTAATAGAAGCTTTATCAAGAGCCTCTTCTAAAGCTAACTTAACAGTTTCTGTCTTGCCAAAACGCCCTGTTAAATTATTCCACAAGGTTTTACGGCGATGCACAAATGCTGCTTTTGATACACTAAAGAAGAAATCTTCATCCGCCACATCAACAGCAGGCTTCTCTAGGCGTGTCATTTTTAAAATAGCCGAATCAACATTTGGAGCAGGAACAAAGACCGTTCTTGGGACAATAAAAGCTACTTTAGCTTTCATATAATATTGCACAGCAATAGATAGAGACCCATATGCTTTTGTATTAGGTTGAGCAGAGATACGGTCAGCCACCTCTTTTTGCATCATGACAACAAATTCACTAAAGGCAATCTTACTCTCAATCAAATGCATCAAAATCGGCGTTGTGATATAGTAAGGAAGATTAGCCACAACTTTGATAGGAAGATTAGGATTTTTAAACTGGGCAATCTGACTAGCTAAATCCACTTTTAAAATGTCTTGATTGACAATCGTGACATTATCAAAATCACAAAGCGTCTCTGTCAAGATCGGCACTAAGCGATCATCAATCTCAAACGCCATAACTTCTGCCGCTTTTTCGGCTAGAAATTCTGTCAACGCTCCAATACCAGGTCCGATTTCAATAACATTGACTTCTTCGTCAATCTCTGCGGTATCTACGATTTTTTGAAGAATATTAGTATCTGTCAAAAAGTTCTGTCCAAAGGATTTTTTAAAGGTAAAACCGTGTCTCTCTAAAATCGCACGGGTCACCGATTTGTCTGCAATTCTCATTTTTAGTCGTCCTCTCTAGGCTATAGGTCACTTCATTTCAGCTCACTTTGTAATGCGTCATCGCATCCTCAAGATCGCTTCGTTTCACGTTAAACATTTCAAGACGCTTTAGGAGTTGCTTGCCATTACAGTAGCCGATACGCAGCTGCTCTCCTAAAAATTCACGGCGTTTACGGCTGTCTGCCCCCATCAAAAGCCCCAAGCGGAGCAAATCAGAACGTGAAATATCTGTCTTCTTGACAAGCGCACCTTCTCCTAGGACATGAGACAAAGCTTTTTCCAAATCCTCAAAAGAAGCGTGTTCAACACCTAGCGAACGCCCCTTACTTTTAGACTTTGGCTTCGCCTCCTCACGATTTAAAAAAGCGTGTTTGGCGCTTGGTACTGCCTGCATAATCATCTTGCGGATACGCTCACCGTTATAATCAGGATCCGTAAAAACAATGACCCCTCGACTGTCATTAAGACGCCTAATGCGCTCTAAGTCCTGCTCTGAAATAGCCGAACCTCGAGTCTCGTAGGTATCTACCTGATAAAAGCGCTTAAGATTGGCCGTATCATCTCTACCTTCTACGATGATAATTTCTGAAATACTCGCTTTTTTAGTCAAGACCAAACACCCTCATCGCATTCTCATGTGTCACTTCTGCGACTTCTTCTAGTGAGGTACCCCTTAATTCTGCTATTTTTTCGGCTACATAGCGTGTATAGGCTGGTTTATTCTCACGTCCTCGCTTAGGTACTGGAGCTAGGTAAGGCGCATCCGTTTCAACAAGTATCTTATCTAACGGCAAATATTTGGCTGCTTCTTGGACATCCAAAGCTTTTTTGAAAGTGACTACACCTGAAAAAGAAATCATCATCCCTAGCTCTACAAACTTCTCTGCCATCTCAAGACTACCTGAATAAGAATGCATAATGCCACCTTGGTCACCCACACCAACTTCTTTGATAAGTTCATAGGTATCCTCAAGGGCATCTCTAGTATGAACCACAAACGGTAGCTGATACTCTTTTGATAAAGCTATTTGACGCTCAAAAATACGCATTTGTACTTCCTTAGACGCTGTCATCCAGTGATAATCAAGACCAATCTCACCAAGTGCGACAACTTTTGGGTGTTTAAGACGACTAACGATAAAATCCTCAACTGCCTGTGTATAAGATCCTGCTTCTGTCGGATGCCAACCAATAGTCGCATAAAGATTGGGGTATCGGTCTGCCAAATGTAGCGCACCTTCTATGGTTTCTTTATCAAAACCGACAATATTCATTTTTTGGACACCAAAGTCACGCGCCATATCCATCTCTTCTTGTATTCTCCCCTCAAACTGCTCAACATTGAGATGTGTATGGGTGTCAAATAAAGCTAAATCTGTCATATGTCTCCTAACTATCTTTTTATTATAGCACAATCAACACGCTAAATCGCAAGTCTTAAAATGTAAAAAACCACCGACAGACTCGAGTTTCTGCTGGTGGCTATTCGTGTCTTATTAAGCTGACAAGACTTTACGTCCTTTACGACGACGGCTAGCAAGTACGCGACGACCGTTTTTAGTTGACATACGGTGACGGAAGCCGTGTTTACGTTGACGACGGATTTTACTTGGTTGATAAGTACGTTTCACTTCTAGTACCTCCTCATAGATTTTCGTATTGGTTTAGCCGGCTAGTTTGATCAGTTACTAAACATACCCCACTATTTTACATCAATTCATTCTTTTTTGTCAAGGTATTTTTTCTAAGTTGATGACAAAATATTATCTGATATTGAAAAAAAGAAGCATTCATAGTATAATAATCACTCAAAATGGCATCTAAAACAGGAGAATATTCATGGATAAAATTAGTGTTATTGTCCCTGTTTACAACGGGCAAAATCACCTTAAAGCTTGTATTGAGAGTATTTTAAGACAAGATTATCAAAACTTGGAGATTATTATCATCAATGACGGCTCAACGGATCAGACAGCGCTTATCTGTCAGGAATTGGCTGCTAGTGATAGTCGTATTCGTGTCCACCATAAAACCCGTAACCAAGGGATTGGTGCTGCCAGAAATACCGCTCTTTCTCTGATTACTGGAAATCTTTTTCTCTTTATTGATAGCGACGATTGGATTGATCCTAATCATATCTCAGATCTACATCGCTTGCTAACTGAAACTGACAGCGATATTGCCATCTGTAATTTTACCCAATATATCGAGAAAACCAATAGTTATAACATTCACATCACAGATCAAGACTACTATCAAGCTATCTACACACCAACCGAATGGTTTAACTTTCAATACGGACAACCTCATAATCTCAGTCTTTGCTTCACGACTCCTTGGTGTAAACTCTATAAGCGCTCTTTATTTGACCATATCAGGTATCCCGAGCATTCTGACTCTGATGATGACAAGACAACTTGGAAAGCCTATCTGCTTTCAGATAAAATTGCCTATATGCACCGCTCTAGCTACATCTACCGCGTCAATGACGCTAGCATGACACAAAATAGGCCACTTTCGGAAGTCTTTGATTGTGAGCCTGTCTTTGAACGCTTAGCGGTTTTAGCGATGCTGGGCATGGACACCCAAAAAGAGCTAGAAGCTTATAAGTGGCGCCTACACCTCAAACGCAACCATGCCCTTGAAACAAGCGATATGATGACTTATCAAGACCTAAGCCTACATCTCCAATTACTCCAAAAATACCAATAAAAAAAGAGGATTAACACCTCTTTTTATTTTACAGAAACAACGACATAACGGTTGGGATCATTTCCTTGCGAATAACTCTTGACCCCATCAACATGAGCAATCGCCTTATGAACTATCTTGCGCTCGCTATTTGTCATAGGATCCATGATAAAGTCCTCACCTGTCTCTAAGACACGATGAGCAATTTTTTTGCTAAATTCAATCAAGGTTTCTGTGCGTTGTTCGACGTAATCATGAACATTGACACTAACTGAAAAACTCTTTGAATAACGGTCATAAAGAAAATTCTGAGCCAACAATTGAAGGGATTTTAATACTTTCCCATGGTAACCAATCACACGTCCAGGCTCTGTTGTCTCTATTTGTAAACTAATCTGACGACGCTTATAAGTCACCTCAATAGTCGCCTCTAAATCCATCTCATAAAGGATATTATCCACATAAGCACGCACTTCCTCTGCTGCCTCTTCAATACTATCTTGTGATCCAGACGATGGGCTCACCTCTGATACTACTGTATCTTCTTTTCTAGCAGTCTCTTGATCGTCTTGGTCAACATCACCTGTCTCACTGCTATTTTTAGCGTCTGATTGTTTTGTCTCAAAAACAACTGGTTTTACTACTAAATCATCTCGCTCAGAGACATCTTCAGGATTAAAGGCTAGAGGTTCAAGGCTGGCATCAACGACTGTCATTGTCTCACTTTGTGAGGCCGACTCACGAGGAAGGTGCTCGGCAATCGAAGTCACCTTCTTGTGTGTCTGTGGCATCGTCTCCTCATGCACCACCTTGTCTAAAACCTCAATATCCACCTGAGCAGGCTTTCTACCAATGCCTAAAAAGCCATTTTTTTCTCGAGAGATCACTTTGATACGTGCTTTAAGGCGTGTTAAGCCCAAGGTTTCAAGTCCAGTAGCAATCGCTTCTTCGACCGTTTTTCCTGTAAAGACTACCATAGATAAACTCCTTATTTGCGTTTTTTATGCGCTTTTTTCTTAGCACGGCGAATACGTGCTTCACGCTCTTTGGCTTCTTTTGCAGCTGCCTCTCGCTTCTCAATAATCTTAAACGGATTATTAAGAAGCATAATTTGAAAGACTTGAAAAGCATTTGACACAGTCCAATATAAGGCTACCCCACTAGCAAAGTTAAGAGCAAATAGAAAGATAAGAATAGGAAAACCATAAGTCATCAAGGTCAATCCCATATTTTTTTCAGGCGCTGCTTTATTGGTCAACCAAGTTGATAAGAAGGTCAAAAAGGCTGCTAGCAACGGAAGAATAAAGTAAGGGTCTGGCTTTGCTAAGTCTAGCCACAAAAAGCTTCCTTCTCTTAAGAACGAAACACGTGTCAAGGCTTGATAAAGCGCCCACAAAATAGGCATCTGTATCAATAAAGGAATAAAGCTAGCATAAGGGTTAACTCCATTTTCCTTATAGAGCGCTTGAGAGGCCTCTGCCAATTTCATACGGCTGTCAGTATCATGTCCTGCATACTGGCGTTGCAATTCCTTAAGTTTAGGCTGCAATTCTTGCATTTTTTGGCTTGATGCCATTTGCTTACTAAAAAGTGGCATTAGAGCGGTACGCAATAGGATTGTAAATAAAATAATCCCAATCGCAACACTTCCTCCAAATGATAACCACTGAATAGCACTCGCAAAAGCATAGACAATTCTCTCCCAAGCACCACCTGATTGGCTAGTCACATCACTACGACCACACGCCGATAAAAAGATTAGCACTAAAGCAGCTAATCCTACTAACTTAGTCTTTTTTTTCACCTGTTTTACCTTCCTCATAAATAGTCGCTAACGTCAAGACATGCTTGAGATTTTTCGCCATGTCGTGATAATCTAGTTCTTCGACACCTTTTCTAGCAATAACAACAAAATCAGTCGTCTGTAAATAGGGCTTACACTCCTGCAAGATATGACGAATCCGACGCTTAATACGATTTCTCACTACTGCATTGCCTAATTTTTTACTAACAGACAGGCCTACTCGAAAGTGGTCATCCCTAGTTTTTAAATGATAAATCACAAATTTTCGATTGGCAATACTCTTGCCTCTGTGAAAAAGTTGCTGAAAATCTTTATCACTTTTCACACGATATGTTTTCTTCACAGTCCACTCCAAACCTTCTATTGCTATTCTATTCATTATAGCATAAATTTTCCCTGAAAACAGTATCATCTCCATTTTTCTAATCAACAGCACATAAAAAACCAGACCAAGTCTGGTTTTTGTCATTCTTTTAAAGACACATCCACTGTCAGACCATAATGGTCACTAACCACAGGAGCATCACCGCCATCAAAGGACACACAAGATAGCTCTACTTTAAATGCCTTACTAACAAAGACATGATCCATCATCACTTCCTTATAAGTCCCATCCTCCAAGGATCGACACACTGTAAACTCCCCTCTGGTATCTTTAGCAACCATATGACAATCCGCTAAATCTAGCGGGCTAGCCAAAATACGCTTATAGCCATCACTATTGGTGTCTACATTAAAATTACCTAACACAATACAGGGTTTTGACTCTTTCATCAAGACCTCCTCTAAGCGCTGCCATTCTTTTTGAAAACCTGCTTCCTCAGGAGACATATGTAAATTGACAACCGTAAGTGCCTTGTCATCAATCGTCGTCTTTGCTATCAGTACGCGCCTTGTATTATAGTCAAATTCATCATCTTTGTCAGAAACCAAAAGACTCTGCGCCTCAAATGGAGTCTTAGATAAAATAGCTACCCCCTCATTATAGGTATCATAGCTGATATGGTTATAAACCCAAGACCAGTAATAGCGCTGACCTTTTTGTTTTAAATAATTGACTAAATATAAGGCATAGTTATCCTCATGAACACTAGGAAAGTCCGCCAAAGCTGTAAAATGAGACAAATCTTTTGCTACAGGTGTCGATAAAGCTTGATTGATTTCTTGCAGGCAAATCACATCATAGTCCACTTCCAAGATATGCTCGGCTAGGTCAAACAACCGCTTCAAAGGAAGCTCTTCTCTAAAAGAATGTGCATTAAGTGTCAGACATTTCATACGAGGCTCCTTTGCCAACTCGCCCTAATGCCAAAATGATCGCTGACAACAGGTAAGCTACCTCCGTCAAAAACAATCTCAGAAACCTTGATACGACAAGCTAAATTCGTAAAAATATAATCAACTTTGAGGTTAGCACTGTTGCCTTCCCAACCATCAATATCAGCTTTAATCGTATAATCACCCACAACTTTTTGAGCATCGGTATGACTATCTTTTAGCTGTAGCTGGCTCTCTAAAATACGACGATAACCTGACTCATCATAAGGATTATTAAAATCACCCATAATGATAACAGGCAAATCTTGCTTAAGTAGAGCCTCTTCAAGTTTAGCCCATTCCAACTGAAATCCTTTATCCCACCAAGACAGATGCACACTAACAGCTAGCACTTCTTGACCATCCAGCTGCGTCTTAGCAGCTAGAGTCCGTCTTGTATGATAATCCGTGTCATCATCCACATCAGACACCAAAATATCATAAGCTTCTATGGGTTCCTTAGACAAGATAGCAACTCCTTCATGATACTTATCATAGCCGATGTGATTGTAAGCCCAAGACCAATGATAGGTCTTTCCTTCTTTTTCTAAATGCTCAACAAGCTGCAGAGCATAGTTATCCTCATGAAGCACAGGAGCATTTGCTAGCGCCTGGTACGATGTCGTATGCTCAGCAGGCTTTGATGTCATCTCTTGATTGATTTCTTGTAGGCAGATGATGTCATAATCTTGCTCTATAATATCTTGAGCTAAAGTCATCATCTTGTCTAAAGGATTGTCCTCCATCCATGCATGTGTATTTAGGGTTAAAACCTTTGCCATACGATATCCTCTCTTACCTTACTTGTTATTCTCTATTTTACCGCTTATCCTGCTAAGAGTCATTTAAAAGGATAAGAGCTTGGATATTATCCAAACTCTTTGTCATCCATCTTGTTAGAGCTCAACAGTTGCTACGGCTGTTTTAGCTGCTAATTTACCTGTTTTATCAAGAGTGACACTCTTGATTTCAGCAGTATTGGTGAAGGCAACAATAATAGTTGTCTCACGTTCTGCTGTCTTGATCGCATCAAGGTCAGCCACTAAAAGCAGATCTCCCGCCTCTACACGTTGACCATCAGCCACCTTAGCTGAGAATGGTGCACCATTGAGAGCCACTGTATCAAGTCCCACGTGTACCAAGACCTCAAGACCATTATCTGTCAATAAGCCTAGAGCGTGTTTTGTTGGAAAGACGCTAGTCACAAGACCTGAAACAGGAGAATAAACATTTCCATTTTCAGGCTCAACGGCAAACCCATCACCCATCATCTTTTGTGAAAAGACTGGATCTTTGACATCCGTAATCGGAATAACCTCACCATCTGAGACAGAGACCACTGTGTCAGTCACACCTTTAAATGGACTAGCCGCTACTGCCTTGTCTTCTACTTGCTCAAGGTCAATACTTGGAATATCAGCACCAGAATCTAGCAAGTCTTGAATGTCTGATTTAAGGACATCTGCCTTAGGACCATAGACAGCTTGTACTCCAGAACCTTTAATAATAAGCCCCATAGCACCTGCACGCTTCCAGGCCTCTTCACTACCAACTTTATTAACATCATTGACAGTAACACGTAAACGTGTCATACAAGCATCCACATCAGCGATATTACCTTTTCCACCAAGAAGATTGATAATTGTTACGACTTGTGAATTGACAGGCATGTCAATACCTGCAGTTGCTGTATCTGTCGTTACATCAGAATCATCGTAGTTACCATTACGCCCTGATGTTGCCAAGTTAAATTTCTTAATCATGAAGTTTGTGATAAAGTACATCACAACAGCAAATAAGAAGGTCACCCAAATAAAGTTTAACACATCCCATAACAGACCAGCTTTAATCGCCATAGGAACACGTGTCAAGAACTCAATGTTACCAAATGAGTGAACACGTAAATGAACAAGGTCAGCCATAGCAAAGGCAGCCCCTTGCACGACAGCATAAACAAGGTAAAGTGGTAGGGCTGCAAACATAAACATATACTCAATAGGCTCAGTAACACCTGTCAAGAACGTCGCTACTGCTGCAGACAAGAACATTGATTTATATTTACGCTTTTTATCATCGTCAACATTACGATACATCGCAAGCGTAAGTCCCATAAGGATACCAGAAGCACCAATCATTTGACCCACTTTAAAGCGAGCTGGTGTCACAGTATTTAAAAGATCATTGTAGGCTGCTGTATCACCAGCACCTTTGAGATTAATAAGGTCAGTTACCCAAGCCAACCAAAGAGGGTCTTGCCCTAGTACTTGTGTGCCCTGAGCAGCACCTGTCAACACCTCATAAGTACCACCAAGTTGCGTATAGTTCATCGGAATAGTCAACATATGGTGGAGTCCAAATGGCAATAAGAGACGCTCCAAAGTACCATAAAGAAATGGCGCAAGGAATGGTGCTGTATCTTGAGAGCTTGCAATCCACATACCAAAGCCATTGATACCAGCTTGGATAAGTGGCCAAACAATCGCAAGAATCAATGCTACGATAGTCGCACGTAAAATAACAACAAAAGGAACGAAACGCTTGCCGTTAAAGAAGGATAGCGCATCTGGCAATTTACGGAAATTGTAGTATTTATTGTAAGCTGTTGCGCCCACAAAACCTGAGATGATCCCTACAAAAACACCCATGTTAAGTGCAGGCTGACCAAGCACATTGACAAAATAGTCAGATACATGCATGGCTCCACCAAAGACATTGTGAACAGTCCCTTCACCTGATGTGATTTGATCAACACTGACACCATAGAAATGCCCTGTGATCAAGTTAATCAAAATAAAGGCGATACCTGCTGCAAAAGCACCTCCTGAACGCTCTTTTGCCCAGCTTCCCCCGATGGCAAGCGCAAAGAGAAGATGTAGATTGTTAATGATTCCCCAACCAATTTGAGCGATGATGTTACCAACTGTCGATAGGATAGTTGAATCAGCGTTAATCAATGGCAGAGAATTACCGATACTTACCATTAGACCAGCCGCCGGCATAACTGCGATAACAACCATCAAGGCTTTACCGAACTTTTGCCAAAACTCAAAGCTGGTCAAATTCTTGAACAACTGTTTCATATTAAAACTCCTTTAAAGATTGCTAGTTAGTGCAACCGTTTGCATTTGTACTTTTATTGTATCACATTTTTTGGATTTGTAAACCTTTTCTGTACATTTTTTACGCTATTTTTTAATTTTTTGTCATTTATAGACAGTTGTTTGGCTAATCAAAAAAGCTCTCATTTGAGAGCTTTTACATCTAATCTTCTAATTCTAAGGCATAACTAAACGCCGATAAAGCATACAGAGGAGCTGTTTCTGTGCGTAAAATACGAGGTCCAAGCCCCACCATTTTACCACCTAAGTTAGCCAATTGGTCAATTTCTTGTTCAGATAAACCACCTTCTGGACCAAAGACAATCACAACACGGCTACCTTTTTTGAGGTGCGCCAAGGTCTCTTTCAACTGATGACGCTCTCCTTCTTTAGCGGATTCTTCATAAGCAACTAGTAGCACATCTGCTTGTTTTACAGCCTCAAAAAAACGCTCTTTTTGCCCAAATAATTGCACTTTAGGCAATCGATTGCGCTTACTTTGCTCTGCTGCTCCTAACACAATTTTAGCTAATTTGTCTGCTTTTTTAGCTAATTTTTTATGATCCCACTTAACCACAGACCAATCTGCAGGATAAGCCCACAATTCAGCCATTCCCAACTCTGTTGCCTTTTGTGCCACAAACTCAAGCTTATCGCCTTTAGGAAATCCCATAGCGATGCTAACGTGCACAGGCAACTCTTTGTTGTCCTCTAAAGGCTCTAAAATCTCAAAGCTCTGCTCTTGGCTATTCAAAACCTTCGCTAAGCGCTTAATGCCATCTTCAAAGACCAAGATAAGCTCATCTCCACCTTTTAAACGCATCACTTGAAACATATGCTTGGCTGTCGCTTTGTCTGTCACAACAAAAGGGCTATGAGGCTCACCTGTTACAAAATACTGCTGCATACTAGCCCCCTATAACACCTGAGATGTCATCTGTTTTCTTAAGAACTAAGGTATGCCACTCTCCTTGTATCATATGAGTCTCAAGGAAAAAGCCTGCCTGAGTAGCTGAATGAAGAACCATATCTAGCTTTTGCTCAATAATCCCAGACAAAATCAGATACCCTTCGTCATTAACCAAACGGTAAGCATCCTCTGTTAGATGGATTAAAATATCTGCCAAGATATTAGCTACAATAACGTCTGCTTTGACACTCACACCCCTTAGCAAATCACCTACACCTACGTGGATATTAGCCATATTAGCATTGAGGTTGATATTGTCTTTAGCCACGCGCACTGCCACATCATCTAAGTCATAAGCATAGATACGACTAGCACCAAGAAGTGAGCTAGCAATAGAGAGGACACCAGAACCTGTCCCTACATCAATGACCGTCTCGCCACCACGAAGGACTTGCTCAAGAGCAAATAAACTCATCTTGGTAGTCGGATGCGTCCCTGTACCAAATGCCATCCCAGGATCTAACTTAATAAGTTTCTCACCATCATTTGCCTCATAATCTGTCCAACTTGGCACAATCGTAAGATCACGTGTGATCCGAGCAGGCTCGTAATATTTTTTCCAATTTTCAGCCCAGTCTTCTTCTGCCAGATCCTTATGGGCTATACGTACAGATGTGCCATCCAAAACATCATCCCACTGAGACACACGCATAAGCACCGCTTCTTCTAGGCTAGTGATATTGACCGTCTCAGGATAATAGGCCGTCACCGCAATAATATCAGATTGCTCTTTAGCAGGTAATATCTCACCAAAAGGATTATCATCTCTGACATAGTCCGCCGAGTCTTCAATCGAGACTCCTTGCGCCCCAAGCTCAATCAAAAGGTTAGAAATCAGCTCCTCACCTTCTCTTACGACCTCTACTGTTAATTCTTGCCACATTTCCATGAATCACCTCATTTTATATTGCATCATACGGCTTACACTAATACCTAGGATAAGGATAAAAATCTGTCTCAACTAGCTTAGAGCGTCCTTGCTCAAAAGTCGCCTCGTCCCACACTAATGTAAACTCTTCTGCCGTCTCATCTTCTAAAAAATCAATAATATCAGAAATACCTTCTTGCGCTAAATCGTTTAAGGTAGTTGCTAGATAAGCTAAAAACTCTCGTGAAAAACCTTTTTTCTGTTCATAAGGAAAAGCCACCAAATAATCGTCCTTAGCAAAATGGGACTTACTAGGATTATAAAATAGGATAAATTCTTCAAGCGCAACGACATCATCCTCAATCCCTACCTCAAGAATAAAACTCAATTCCACAGCATGATTTTTCTTATCCCAATTGATTTCATAATCATACTCAAACACCTTGTCCATCTCTTCTTCTAAAACAGACAAAAAACCAAAAGCTGCCATCACATACTCTCTTTCTATCTCATAATGCATGTCACACTACTCTATTCTAGCATAATTTTGGTACAATATTAGAAAGAAAATAATATAAGGAAACCAAACCCATATGAAAAACTTACAGCAGCTAACACAAGCAGAGCGAGAACATATCGTCATGTCTGAAATTATCAAAAGCCTCAACTACCTAGGAGGTCTCGCTACCAAAAAAGATATCTATGATTCCTTAAAAATAAATAGCCAGACTATCGACAAAGATTATATCATCTATACCAAACAATCTCAGAAAACGAAACAATACTATAAGCCTTTTGAATTCGATTTTAACTTTGCTATGAGAGCTCTTATCAATGCTAAACTCGTTGTCAAACCTGCACGAGCTACATTTGCCTTGACTGAGTTGGGAACAACGATAAGTTCTTCACCTCAGTTGGAATACTACTTAACAAAACTATCCACTCCTCCTCTTAGTAGCATCGAAAAAGAGACTTCACAAATCGATCAAGATACACATACCACGTGGCAAACTCAACTCCTAAATGCTCTTAAACAATTTTCCCCTGCTAAATTCGAACAATTTTCCCGCCTACTCATACACAAAATGGGAGTTGCCATGGATGAAAAAATAGGTGTACAAATCTCAAACGATGGGGGATTAGATGGATTTGGATATATTACCAGTCAAGATGACTTCCGTACTAATCGTGTCGCCATTCAAGCTAAAAAGTGGGAAAATCCAGTATCCTCACCAGAGATAGATAAATTTAGAGGGGCAATGGATAAATATAATGCAGAATACGGTATTTTTATTACCACTTCTACTTTTTCACAACAAGCCATCAAAAACTCACGGCAAGGAAGCCGTGTGATTACCCTAATTGATGGGGACAAAATATGTGAACTTGTTGAGAAGTATGAATTGTATATCGAAAAAATTGTCACTTACGAGCTTGGAGACTATTACTTAAAACCATGATTACAGAAAGGAGCCACTATGCCAGATAATCTCGCGCTTCGCATGCGTCCGACTAATATTGATGATATCATTGGACAAGAGCATCTTGTCGGAGAGGGAAAAATCATCCGCCGTATGGTCGAAGCCAATCGTTTATCTTCGATGATTTTATATGGTCCACCTGGGATAGGCAAAACCAGTATTGCCTCGGCTATTGCTGGTACTAGTAAATATGCTTTTAGAACTTTTAATGCAACCATAGACAGCAAAAAAAGACTGCAAGAAATCGCTGAGGAGGCTCATTTTTCTGGAGGATTGGTCCTTCTTTTAGATGAGATTCATCGCCTAGATAAGACCAAACAAGATTTTCTCCTACCACTTCTTGAAAGCGGGCGTATCATCATGATAGGCGCTACTACTGAAAATCCTTTTTTCTCAGTCACACCCGCTATTAGAAGTCGTGTCCAGATTTTTGAATTAGAACCGCTATCCACCTCAGATGTCAAAAAAGCGCTGAAACTTGCTATCTCAGACAAAGAACGTGGTTTTCCCTATACCGTCATACTAGACGATGATGCGCTGGATTTTATCGCGAATGCAACCAATGGTGATTTGCGCTCTGCCTTTAATTCACTTGATTTAGCTGTATTATCCACAAAAGAAGACGACAAACAAGAGCGCCATATTACACTTGATAGTGTGCAAAATAGCCTTCAAAAAAGCTACATTACCATGGATAAGGACGGAGATGCCCACTATGATGTCCTCTCAGCCCTACAAAAGTCTATCCGAGGTTCTGATGTCAATGCCAGTCTTCACTATGCAGCACGACTTATCGAAGCAGGAGACTTACAAAGCCTATCTAGACGTCTTATCGTCATCGCTTACGAAGACATCGGTCTTGCCAACCCTGATGCTCAACTCCATACTGTAACTGCCCTTGAGGCTGCAAAATCGATTGGATTTCCAGAAGCGAGAATCCTCATCGCGAATATCGTCATCGACCTTGCTCTCTCACCAAAATCAAACTCAGCTTATAAGGCTATGGATAAAGCACTCGGTGACCTTCGGACAAAAGGTAATCTTCCTATTCCTAGACATCTACGCGATGGGCATTATTCAGGGAGTAAAGACCTTGGAAATGCTATCAACTATAAATACCCTCATGACTATCCTGAAAAATGGGTCAACCAACAATACCTTCCTGATAAGCTGATTGGCACCAACTATTTTGAACCCAACCAGACTGGAAAATACGAAAGAGCCCTCGCTAACACAAAACAAGCTATTGATAAGCTCTCTCAGACAACAGACCCTAAGTCTTAATACTTTTTAAGAGAATTTGATGATTATCCCTTGAAATTTCTCCAAAAAGTGGTATCATAGAAACATAGAAATCTGCTGTGGCATACGAATTCACATCGAGTGTTGACCGACTATTCTTTGTATTTTCGGGAAACAGAAGTCTTCTAGCTAGCATGCAAGCCGTTTCACGCGGAAGCAGCTGAAGCTAGAGCGAGTTGCCCACCTGCTTATCTTGTGCGGGTTCAATACAAAACGTGAATCACGGTGCCAATACAGCACTCAGCCTCCTTAGCTCAGTTGGTAGAGCAGTGGACTCTTAATCCATGGGTCGCAGGTTCGAGCCCTGCAGGGGGCATTTATAACACCCTTTAAAGCCTCTGAACTGCACCCCAAAAGTTAGACATAAAATCTAACAATTGGGGTGCTTTTCTTA